>NZ_JBHXTL010000097.1:0-39774 GCF_042677365.1 Kitasatospora sp. NPDC127116 | reverse complement strand
GCCGGGGCGGGCGGGGGGGGGGCCGCCGCGCGCCGCCGCCCCGCCCCCCCCCGCCACCCCCCCCCCCGCCCCCCCCGGGGCGCCCCGCCCCCCCGCGCCGCCCCCCACCCCCGTGCCGGCGGCCGGGGGACCGCTGCCCGGTCCCCCGACCGCCACCCTCCGCCCCTGGTCGGCGCGTTCGGCGGGGCGGCTATCGTGCACAGGTGCACGAGGCGGCCCGGGACCCCGGGCAGGGCACGTGAGGGGAGCTCCAGGTGATCGGACGGGCGCTGAACGGGCGTTACGAACTCGTCGACTTGCTCGGCGTCGGCGGGATGGCCACCGTCTGGCGCGGGACGGACCGGGTGCTGGGCCGTCAGGTGGCCGTCAAGGTCCTCAACGGCGGACTCGCCGACGACCCCCGCTTCGCGGAGCGCTTCAGCCGCGAGGCGCAGCACGCGGCCATGCTGGCGCACCCGAGGATCGTCATGGTCTTCGACTCGGGCGTGGACCAGGGCACCCCGTTCATCGTCATGGAGCTGGTCAACGGCCGTTCGCTGGCCGCCCTGCTGGCGGAGCAGCAGGCGCTGCCGGTGGAGCGCGCCGTGGGCATCGCGGCGGCGGTCTGCGAGGCGCTGTCGGTCGCGCACGCGGCCGGGCTGGTGCACCGGGACATCAAGCCCGGGAACATCATGATCACCGATGACGGCGGGGTGAAGGTCGTCGACTTCGGCATCGCCAGGGCCGGTTCCTCCAGCAACCTGACCCAGACCGCGAGCGTGCTCGGCACGGCCGCTTACCTCTCGCCCGAACAGGCCACCGCCTCGGAACTGGACGGGCGGACGGACCTGTACGCGGTCGGCTGCGTGCTGACCGAGATGCTCACCGGCGCGACCCCGTTCACCGCCGAGACCCCGGTGGCGATCGCCTTCAAGCACGTCAGCGAGCAGCCGCTGCCGCCGTCCGTCCGCCGCCCGGGCCTGCCGCCCGCGCTGGACGCGGCGGTGCTGCGGCTGCTGGCCAAGAACCCGGCCGACCGCCCGGCCGACGCGGCCACCGCCCGGGCCGAACTCCTCGGCACCGTACCGGGGCTGATGGTCGCCGACCCGACGGCGGAGCTGCTCGCGAACGCGGGCGGGGCCGCCACCCAGCTGCTGCCGCCGGTGCCCCACTTCCCGGTGCCGAACCAGCAGCACACCACCGTGCTGCCGCCCCAGCCGCCGGCCGCCACCTCGGTGATGGCGCCGATCCCCGCCCCGGCGGCTCCCGCCTACGTCCCGGTCCCGAGGCCCGGGCCCGGGAATCCGCCCTCTCCTGCCCGCAGCCGGCGGAAGCCGCTGGTGTTCGGGGCGCTGGGCGTGGCGGGCCTGGCCGGCGTCACCGCGCTCGCCCTCACCGCCTTCGACGAGCCGGCCGGCAACGCGGCCGCCGCCAAGCCCGCCGCGGCCACCGCCCCGTCCACCGCCCCGTCCACCGCCCCGACCACGACGCCCACCCCGAAGGCCTCCGCGGCGCCCACCAGCAGCTCGGCGGCGCCGTCCGCGCCCCCGGCCCCCACCCAGGCCGTCCCGCGCAACCAGCCCGCGGCGCTGCAGATCCAGGCCTTCCGCCAGGCCGTCGCCCAGGCGCAGGTCGGCAGGGAGCGGGACAAGCAGACCGACCTGTTGAGGATCCTCGACACCACCGCCGCGCGCCTCAACGAGGGCAACCCGGACGACGCCGCGCAGGAGCTCAAGGACGCCCAGAAGGTGGTCAAGGACATGGGCAAGAAGCACGCCATCGACGTCCCGACGTACGCCAACTGGAACGCCCGCCTCTCGGCCCTGTTCGCCACCCTGCACACCGCCGTCGATCTCCAGGACGACTGACGGGCCCGGCCGCCTGCCACCGGCTTCGCGGAGGCGGATTCGTGTCCTTTGCCGCGAGTGAGGGTGTCCGCGGGTGGTGCGTCCCGGTTCGTCCGGCGGTCATTTCCCCCAACGCGCTGCTGTGGCTAGCCTGTTGATCAAGCGCTGGGGAGCGTCCGTCACGGGGGGCGGTTTCGCCTTTTCGTGCAGTTTCGAGAGGATTTCCATGTCTCGCACCAAGATCTTCAAGCGGTCCATCGCCGCGCTCGCCGTGGCCGCCGGCCTCTTCGCCATCGCCGGTACCACGGCCTGGGAGGCGCCCGCGCAGAACACCGCGGCGACGGTCGTCGCGGAGGACATGATCTGGGGCTGATCGGCCCGAGCCGCATCGGCCGTTCCGGAGTGCACAGCACTGTCCACAGCCTGTGGACAGTGCTGTGCACCACCCGCACCGGCCGCGGCGGAGACTCCGCCGACCGCCCGGCGGAAACGTCGGGGCGCACGCCCGTCGGCCCCGTGCGCGGCAAGGGGCCGACGGAAACCCTGGTGGCGCCTACCGGGCGGCGGTGACGGGCTTGCGGGCCCGGGTCAGCAGGGAGACACCCGGCAGGCCCTGGACGGGCAGGTAGCGCTCGGCGGCGATCACCGTGCTGAGCGCGGTGTTGATGAAGGCCGGAACGTCGTCCAGGTCGCTGCCGGTGCTCTTCTTCCGGCGCCAGGCGGCGGCCGGGCGGAGCAGGACGTTCCAGCTGTCCAGGGTCTCCATGGTGAAGCCGCTGCCGACGATCACCTCGCGCAGGGTGTCGCGGGTGTAGCGGCGGACGTGGCCGACCGCGACGTCGTGCGCCGACCAGAGCCTCATGTCGCTCGGCACCGCGATGAGTGCCACTCCGCCGGGGCGCAGCACCCGGTGGATCTCGGCCATCGCCGCGTCGTCCTCCTCGATGTGCTCCAGCACGTCGAAGGCGACCACCAGGTCGATCGCGCCGTCGGCGACCGGGAGCCTGCGGGCGTCGGCCCGCATCACGGTGAGCCCGCGGTCGCGGGCCACCTGGGCGCCCTCCTCCCCGTACTCGATCGCGATCGGCTTCCAGCCGTTCGCCCTCAGCACCCGGGTGTTGCCACCGCCCGCGGCCCCGATGTCCAGCGCGGTGCCCGCCTTGCTGAACTTGGCGAGCTCCCGGCCCAGCAGTATCCGCCGCTCCTTGTACCACCAGTGCCGGTCTTCGAGCTCGGCGAGCTTGCGTACCTCATGACCTTCCACGGACCCTCCCGGACTTCTTCGTCTCCCTGGCCGCCGCGGAACGCGTCGTCCGGCCGAGCGAAAACATGAGAATTTTGTGAGGTCACTTTACGGGTACGGCGTCCTCGCGGATCCGGGCAGCCCGGTTGGCCGGAGCGTGGTGCCGGCCGGGTTCCGGCGCTCGACCCGCTGCCCTCGACGGGGTGGCCGGTGTGGAGCCAACTGTCAAAGAACTAAAGAATTTTGACGGATTGTCGGAAAGGCCTTCCGGCGGGGTGGGCGCAGGGGTGCCGGCGGGGTGGCCGCAGGGGCGCCGGGCGGACGTCCGTTGCCGTCCGCGCCGGCCTCAGTCCTGCCGTCGGATCCGCCGCTCCACGTTCCCCCGGACCGCCCGGGACGCCGTTCCGGCCGCCGCCGCGAGGAACACGAAGTTGTACCCGATCTGCAGCACCACCACGAGGCGCGCCGTCTGCCCGGCCGGGGTGATGTCCCCGTACCCGACCGTCGCCATCGTCACCACGGTGAAGTACAGCGCGTCCAGCCGGGTCTCCAGCCCGGCGAACTCCGACTTGTGCGCGCCCATCACGTAGTACGTCCCCGCGAAGATGGTCAGCGCCAGGAAGATGAGGAAGGCCAGCCAGACCACCGGCCGCTTGGCCGTTCCCCGCATCACCCCGACGATCTTGGCCAGCATCAGCCAGGTCAGCCCGACCAGCGCCCCCGCGAACACCAGCCAGCTCAGCACCGGCCGGCGCTCGCCGAGCCACTCCAGGGGCAGCGTGAAGTACCCGACCATCAGCAGCGTCGACGCGATCAGCAGCCAGAGCCAGGCCCGCAGGTCGGCAGGGGGTGGAGGGTTCTCGGACATCCCGCCCAGCCTCCCCGGGCCCGGTCCCGTCCGCTCGCCCGCCTGGTCCGATCGGGCGAGCCCCCGCGCCGTCGCCGTACGGGCCGCCGGCCGCCGCAGTCGCGGCCGCTCCGTTTCGGCCGTTCCCCGGGGGCTCGCGCCCCGCCGGCCCCGGAGGTCCCCGTGCCCCGGAGGTCCCCGTGCCCCGGAGGTCCCCGTGCCCCGGAGGTCCCCGTGCCCCGGAGGTCCCCGTGGCCCGGAAGGCCCCGCGCTCCGGATGGCCGCCCCTCAGGCCGAGGCCCCGGCTCCTTCCCCGGGCCGTCCCGCCCGGTCCTGCCCCGGCGCGTCCAGCAGCTCCAGCGCCGCCAGGACGGCGAGCAGCCCGAGCGCCAGACAGAGCGTCACCAGCACCGTCGGGTGGCTCCACAGCACGAAGGCCAGCGCCGTGAGGGCGGCCGCCAGCCAGCCCAGCGGGGCCTTCCAGCGGTGGACGAACCGGCCGACCGGCCCGAGTCGCAGTCCGGCCCGTGCGGCCACCCGCCGCACCGCGCCCAGCCCGGCGCGCCAGCCGCCCCGGACGGTGCGCGCCCACCGTCCGGGGCCGATCACCCAGGCGCCGAGGGCGACCAGCAGGCCGAGGGTGACCACCACCCGGACGGCCGAGCGCAGGTACCGCACCAGGGCGTCGTACACCGCCCGGGCGGCCGCCTGGTCGACATCGGCCGGGAGCCGGTCCAGGTAGACGGCCCGGAACGCGCTCAGCCCGATGCCCAGCAGCAGCGCCCCGCCCGCCATGCCGAGGGCCGTCGCCACCACCGCCCGGCGGCGCCGGGTCGCGAGCAGCACACCGCCGAGCGCGCAGGCCCCGGCCAGCACCGGCACCCAGAAGCCGGCCAGGTCCAGGACCCGCAGGGTGGTGCGGACCTCGGGGAGGGCGTCGGACCGCACCAGCGGGTAGGAGGTGTGGATCTCCGGGATCCGGGAGGCCAGCGGGAGCCCCTGCTCCACCAGCGCGGACTTCACCCGGGCGATCACCGGGGCGAGGTCGAGCACCACGGTGTCGTCGTGCACCTCGACGGCGCCGCCGCCCTGCCCGGTCACCATCTTCTCGACCGCGGCGTGGGCGTCCCGGTTGACGTCCGTCCAGAGGGTGACGAAGGCGTCGCTGTTCACGAGCCGTTCGACCTGGGCGTGGACGAGGCTGCCGAGCCCGTCGTCCAGGGCCTGGCCGATGCCGCCCAGCAGGGCGCCGAGCTTGGGCCGGTCGTCCGGGGCGAGGCCGTCGAGCAGCGAGTCGAGCGGGAGCTTCTTCATGATCTCTGCGGTCACCCGGTCGGTGACGGCCGCCTTGATCCTGGGGTCCTCGGCCAGCGGGGCCATCGTCGCGAGGTAGCGGTCGGTGTCGCTGATCTCGGACCGTGCCCAGAGCGCGAGGGCGCCGAGCGGGGTGAGCGCGCAGGCCAGCACGATCAGGAGGGCGGCGAGGAAGGAGCGGACCCGGTGCGGGGGCGGTGGGCGGTCCGCCGGGAGTGCGGTCGGCCCGGCGGCCAACTGTTCGGCGAGCCGTGCCTCCTGGGCCTCGACGGCGCTCAGCCGCGCCCGCAGCTCGGCCAGTTCGTCGCCGGGCCCGCCCTCGGGCCCGGCGCCGGATTCGTCGGTCGGCATGCCGGGCTCCGTTCCTCCGGTGGGTGCATACCAGGAGACAACGGATCAGATCGGACGGCCAGTCGGGAGGGGCGGTGGCCGGAGCGGTCCCGGAACGCTTCAGGACGGCCCCGGAACGCGGAAAGCCCCTGGTGGTTCACCAGGGGCTTTCCGGAGGAAGGGGCGGACTCAGGCGGTCGTCTCGGGCCGCTTGGTCTCGGTGGCCTTGGTCACGTTGGTCGGCGTGACGGCCGGGCGGTCGGCGCTCTGCTGGGGAGCGGTGGCGCCCTGCTGGGGAGCGGCGGTGCTCTGCGCGGTGCCGGCCGCGGCGTCCGCCGGGGTGTCGTCCTCGCGCATGGCCTTCGTCTCGGCCTTCAGGATGCGCATGGACTTGCCCAGGCCACGGGCCATCTCGGGCAGCTTCTTCGATCCGAACAGCAGGATTACGACCGCCAGCACCACGAGAATGTGCCAGGGCTCAAGACCGTTCCGCAGCATCCCTGGCCACCGGTCCCTTCTTGTCAGGAGTCATGGCGGGCGCTTGCGCCCGTGCTGGCCAGTATGCCTGTACCTGACGGCGAACGGATACACCAGCCGGGAAACGCTGGCCAAAAACCAGGTGCCGTTCGAGCGGATCGCGAGCGCGGCGGCACCGGCCCGGCCGGACACGGGTGCCGAAGCTCACACCCGGCCGACCGCGTCGGGGCGTTCAGTGGACGAACGGCACCAGGCGCTTCGTCGCCCGGCGGTACTGCGCGTACTCGATCCCGAAGGCGTCCAGCAGCAGCCGCTCCTCGGCGGAGATCCGCCAGCCGTACGCGGCGAGCAGCAGGGCCGCGACCACCAGGGCGGCCGCCCAGCTGCCGGTGCCGACCGCGTAGCCGACCCAGACCAGCAGGCTGCCGGCGTACCCGGGGTGCCGGATCAGCCGGTACGGGCCGGTGCGGACCAGGCGCTGGGTGTCCACGGTGCGAAGGGTGCGGGTGTAGTAGCGGCCCAGGGTGCGCATGCCCCAGGCCCGCAGCGCCAGCCCGGCGACCGCCAGGGCCACCCCGAACCAGGCGGCCCAGGAGGGCAGTTCGCCGATCCCGGCGCGCTCGAACAGCACCACGACCAGGACCGACAGGACGTAGCAGCCGAGCAGCAGCCGGGTGGACCCGCGGTCGCGGCGGTCGGCGTGCCAGGTGCCGGCGGCGGTGTCCTCGCGCCGGCGCAGCAGCAGCTCGTAGGCGACCCAGCAGAGGACGCCGAGGAGGGAGAGGAGGGCGGGCAGGGACATGAGGGGCTCCCGGCGGTCGATCCGAGGTGTGCTTCCACGGTCCTCCCGGCGGGCGGCCGGCACACGCGCCCGGGGGTGGACCCGGCGCGGTCCACCCCCGGGTGGAGGCGCGGCGCGGGGCCGCTCGGGCGATCGGCGCGACCGCTGCGCGGGGGGCGGGAGGGCGGCGCCCGGGAGGCCGGCTCCCTGGACGGCGGAGAGCCCCCGCCCGGGATGGGCGGGGGCTCTCGATGACTCGCGTGGATCGGGCCGGACGGGTCGGACGGGTCAGACGGCGGCGGGCTCCGGAGCAGGTTCCGGGGCGGTGGCGGGGGCGGCGGCCGGGAGGTGCCGCATCAGGCGGTAGGCCAGGACGGCGGCGCCCAGGGCGAAGACCAGGCCGACCACGGCCGCGACGTGCAGGCCGTCGGTGAAGGCGGTGCGGGTGGTCTCCAGCAGGTCGGCGCCGAGTCGGCCGGGCAGGTGGGCGGCGACGGTGACCGCTCCGCCGAGGGTGTCCTGGGCGCTCCGGGCGGCCTCGCCGTCGACGCCGGCCGGGAGGGCGCCGTCCAGCCGGTGGCGGTAGACCGCGGCGCCGGCCGCGCCGAGCAGGGCGATGCCGAGCGAGCTGCCGAGCTCGACGGCGGTCTCGGAGGTGGCGGAGGCGGCGCCGGCCTGCTCGACCGGGGCGGCGGAGACGACCATCTCGGCGGTCATCGTCATGGTGCCGACCGTCCCGGCGGCCAGCACCCCGGCCGCGGTGAGGATGAGCGCCAGCGGGGAGTGCGGGCCGACCAGGGTCATCATCGCGAAGCCCGCCGAGCCGACCAGGAAGCCGCCGCCCATCAGCACCGCCGGGCGGACCTTCCCGGCCAGCGCCGAGCTGGTCCCGACCGCGGCGCCGACGCCCAGGCTCGGCACCAGCGACCAGAGCGAGGCGGTCAGCGGGCTCATGCCCTTGACCAGCTGGAGGTACTGCGAGGTGAAGAGGGAGAAGCCCATCATCGCGAACATCGCGATGCTGTTGACGCTGATCGCGCCGCTGAAGGTGCGGATCCGGAACAGGCTCAGGTCGAGCAGCGGGTTCGCGGCGGTGCGCTGGCGCCACAGGAAGGCACCGGCCAGCAGCAGTCCGGCGGGGACGGCCAGCCCGGGCAGCAGGCTCCAGCCCTCGACGGCGATCGTCTTGACGCCGTAGACCAGCGGCAGGATCGCGGTCAGCGAGAGCACGGCGCCGAGCAGGTCGAAGCGGCCGGTGCGGCCGGTGGAGCGGTACTCGGGGAGCAGGACGGGCGCGGCCAGCAGCACCAGGGCCATCACCGGGACGGCGAGCAGGAAGGCCGAGCCCCACCAGAAGTGCTCCAGCAGGAGCCCGCCGGCGACCGGGCCGAGGGTGGCCCCGGCGGTGAGGATGCCGCCCCAGGCGCCGAGCGCGACCTGCCGCTGCTTGGGGTCGTGGAACATGTTGCGGATCAGCGCGAGGGTCGAGGGCATCACGGTGGCCCCGGCGGCGCCGAGCAGCGCACGCGCCGCGATCAGCTGGTCGGCGTCGTGCGACCAGGCGGCCAGCAGCGAGGCGCCCGCGAAGCCGGCGGCGCCGATCATCAGCAGTCGGCGGCGGCCGATCCGGTCGCCCAGCGCACCCATCGTGATGAGCAGTCCGGCCAGCAGGAACGAGTACATGTCCATGATCCACAGCTGCTGGGTGCCGCTCGGCGCCAGCGTGGTGGAGATGTACGGGACGGCGAAGAAGAGCACGCCCATGTCCATGGTGAGGACGAGGGTCGGGAGCAGGAGGACGGCCAGGCCGATCCATTCGCGACGGCCTGCGCGGCCGGTGGTTGCGGTCATGGGGAAGACAGTACGGATGACTCAGACGCTTGTCTAGTACGTATGTGCAAGTCGCTCGTGCAAGACGGACGAGCGAGTGAGACGTACGACCGAGTGAGACGAATGTGCGAGACATTCGTCCATGGCTTCCGTAGGATCAGGGCATGGGAAACCGCGAAGACCTGATGGGCGGCGCCAAGCGCTGCCTGTACGAGAAGGGCTACGGCCGCACCACCGCCCGCGACATCGCGACCGCCTCCGGCGTCAGCCTGGCCGCGATCGGCTACCACTTCGGCTCGAAGGAGGCGCTGCTCAACGCGGCGATGATCGAGGCGATCGGAGAGATGGGGGAGGCCCTGGGCGCGGTGGTGATCGCCGCCAACCAGGTGTCGGACGACCCGGAGGTGCGCTTCGCGGCCGTCTGGGACGGCCTGCGGGACGTCTTCGTCGAGCACCGCGGGCTCTGGGCGGCCCAGTTCGAGGCGCTCGCCCAGGCGGGGCACGCCCCCGACCTGGCGGACGCCTTCGCGGCGGCGCAGAAGGAGGGCCGGCTCGGACTGGCCGCGGTGTTCCAGGGGCTGCCCGAGGTGCCGGACACCGCGGAGGAGGTCGCCCGCGGGTCCTTCTACCAGACGCTGCTGGCCGGCTACTGCGCCCAGTGGCTGGCCGCGCCCGAGCTCGCGCCCGGCGGGCAGGACTTCCTGCGGGGACTGCGGCTGGTCAGCGACAGCGTGTTCGCCCCCGTGGAGCACTGACCCGCTACCGAGCTCTCGCCCGCTGCGGAGTCCCCGCCCGCCGCGGAGTCCTCTCCCTCCACGGAGCCCTCGCCCGCTACGCGGTGACGGCGGTCAGCAGCACCACCGAGTCGACGTGCGCCAGCAGCCCGTGCCGCTCCTGCGGGACGGGCTCCAGGTGGCCGGCCGGCAGTTCCAGCCGCCGACCGGCGATGGTCAGCGAGACCCGGCCGCGCAGCACCTGGACGCTGCCCGCGGCGGGCGGGTTGTGCTCGTCCAGCGTGGTGCCCGCGGTCAGCGCGATCACGGTCTGCCGCAGGATCCCGTCGTGCAGGACCAGGTGGGCGCTGCGCCCGTGCGGGCTCTCCGCCGCCCGGGCGGCGTGCTCCACGGCGAGCTGTTCGAGATCGGGCACCGCGCCTCCTCCTGGCTCCGGGCGCACTCCGTGAGCCCAGGGTCGCGGACGCCCGGGCGCCCCGCACCCGGAAGTGCCGCGGCCGGGCGGTCCGAGGTGCAGGCTCCGCCGACTGCCCGCATCGTGGAGGCATGGCGACCAACGACAGAGTCATTTCCGGGTTCCAGGTCAACCGCCCGCTGCTGACCGGCGGCGTGGCGCTCACCGCGATCGGCACGCTGCTCAGCGCGACCGGGACGGTGGTGGTGTGCGCGGCGCTGATCGCGGCCGGCCGCAGCTGGGTGCGCGGTCTGGACACCCCGCCGACCGCGCTCGCCCAGCGGGCCCTGCGGGAGGCGAAGGTGGCGTCCAACGCGGGCTGGGAGGCCTGGCGCGCCGAGCACAGCTCACCGAACTGAGCCCGCCCGCCGGGCCGGCGAACAGCGGGGCGGGCCGCCGCGGAACGGCGGCCCGCCGTGCCGTCGGACCCGAACGGCCCTACAGGCCCAGCGACTTGGCGATGATGCTGCGCATGACCTCGCTGGTGCCGCCGTAGATCCGGAACACCCGGTTGTCGGTGTAGAGCCGGGCGATCGGGTACTCCAGGATGTAGCCGTAACCGCCGTGCAACTGGAGGCACTTGTCGATCACCGTGGAGGCCGACTCGGTGCAGAACAGCTTCGCCGCGGCCGCGTCCGCGACGGTCAGCTCGCCGTGCTGGTACAGCTCCAGCGCCCGGTCCACCATCGACTGCTGCGCCACCACCTGGGACTCGCAGTCGGCCAGGGTGAACTTGGTGTTCTGGAACTCGGCCACCGCCTTGCCGAACACCTTGCGCTCCTTGACGTACTGGACCGCGAACCGCACCGCCGCCGCGGCCGCCGCGTACGCGCCGACGGCGATCGCCAGCCGCTCCTGCACCAGGTTGTGGGTCAGGTAGGAGAAGGCCCTGCCCTCCTCGCCGAGCAGGTTCTCCACCGGCACCCGGACGTCGCTGAACGCCAGCTCGGCGGTGTCCGAGGTGCGCAGGCCGATCTTCTGGAGCTTGCGGCCGACGGTGTAGCCCGCGGAGGCGGTGTCCACGCAGAGGATGGACAGCCCGGCCCGGCGGTTCTCCGGGTCGTACGGGGCGGTGCGGCAGACCACCAGGACGAGATCGGCCAGCACGCCGCCGGTGATGAAGGTCTTGGCGCCGTTCAGGACGTAGTGGGTGCCGTCCTCGGAGAGCCGCGCGGTGGTGGAGATGCCCGCGAGGTCGGAGCCGGCGCCCGGCTCGGTCATCGCGATCGCGGTCATGATGTCGCCGGAGACGAAACCGGGGAGCCAGCGCCGCTTCTGCTCCTCGTTCGCGTACTCCAGCAGGTACGGCAGCACCAGGCCGGTGTGCACGCCGGAGGAGCCGAAGCTCACGCCCGCCCGGGCGGTCTCCTCGGCGATCACCGCCTGGTACTTGAAGCCGCTCTCGCCCGCGCCGCCGTACTCCTCCGGCACCTCGATGCCGTAGACGCCGAGCTCGCCGAGCTGCCGGTAGAAGTCGCGCGGCGGGTGACCGTCGGCCTCCCAGCTCTCGTAGACCGGGACGACCTCGTTGGCGATGAAGTCCCGGATGGTCTCCCGGAAGGCCTCGTGGTCCTCGTTGAACACGGTGCGGCGCACGGCGGCGCTCCCTTCGACGGCGCCGGCCGGGGCTGCCGGCCGGGGCGGAACCTGCCTGGTGGTGGCTCCACAAGTTAATCCGGGGTAGCTTCGGCTGTCCAGAGTCGGCCGGGCGCGAAAAGCCGGTGGGGAGCACGGTCGGCGGGGTGCGAAGTGAATCCTTGCTAGCCTTCCGCCGACGCCGGTCACGGTCCCGTTCCAGCGGCCGGCGCCGTGCCGGACCAGTGCCGGGCCGGTGCGGGACCAGTGCCGGGCCGGTGCCCGGCCGAAGGGGAGGGAGGCTCGCCATGGTGGTCCGACGGCCGCCCGGGCGGCGCGCCCAGATCCTGGCCGTGGCCGCCGACCGCTTCCACCGCAGCGGCTACCACCAGGTCTCGATGACCGAGGTCGCCGCCGGTGTCGGCATCACCGCGCCCGCGCTCTACCGGCACTTCCGCGGCAAGCCCGAACTGCTGGACCGGGCCGTCCGGTTGGGCCTGGACGCGCTCGCCGAAGGCCTGCGCCCGGCCCGCACCACCGCCGACCTCGGCGCCGCGCTGGCCGCCGTCGCGGTCGGCCACCGCCCGCTCGGCACCCTGGTGCAGCGCGACGCCCGGCTGCTGCCGCCGGCCCGGCGGGCGGCGCTGCGCCGTGAACTGCGCGCCGACGTCGCCCTGATGGTCGCGGTGCTGCGCGTGGAACGGCCGGAACTCGCCGCCGGGGACGCCGAGTTGCTCTGCTGGTCGGCGCTCTCGGCCTGCGCCGGGCTGTCCTACCAGTCGGCGGCTCCGCAGCCCCGACGGGCCGAGGCGCTGCTGCGCGGGATGGTCGCGGCCGTCCTGGCGGTCCCCCTGGGCGGTACGGCCGCGGGGCCCTGCGCCGGGCCGGTGCCGGTGGTGCCGGAGTCCGCCTCCGGGCCGGTGCCGGCGGCGCCGGAGCACAGGCCGCGGGCGCGCCGGGAGGAGCTGCTCGCGGCGGCCGTCCGGCTGTTCCACCAGCGCGGCTTCGACAACGTCAGCACCGACCAACTCGGCGCCGCCGTCGGCATATCCGGTCCCAGCGTGTACCGGCACTTCGACAGCAAGGCCGAGCTGCTCGCCGCCTCGCTGGTGCGCAGCCGCGAGCGGCTCTGGCACGAGGTGGACGGCGCGATCACGGCCGCCGCCGGGCCCGGGGCGGCGCTGGAGGCCGGGCTGGGCGCGTACGTCGGCTTCGCGCTGCGCAACGGGGACTACCTGGGCGCCATGCTGAGCGAGACGGAGCGGCTGGCCCCGCCCGACCGCCGGGCCGCGGTGGACTTCCGGCGGGACTTCCTGCGCACCTGGGTCGGCCTGCTGCGCCAGGTGCACCCCGGGCTCGACCCGGCGGCCGCCCGGATCCGGGTGCACGCACTGTTCGCGCTGGTCAACGACGGGGTGCGGAACCGTCCGCACAGCACCAGGCCGGACCTCGGGGACTGCCTGCTGCGGCTCGGCCGGGCGGTGCTGGGGACGTCCGGGGGAGGGGCGCTCTAGCGGTTGCCCCCGGTGGCCCCGGTGGCCCGGGAGTTCCCGCCGGTGCCCCGGGAGTTCCCGCCGCTGCCCTGGGGGGTGCCGGTGTTCCCGCTGTTGTTCTGGGTGCCGCTGACGCTTCCGCCGTTGCCCGTCACCGCGAGGTTGTTGTTCTGGTTGCCCGCACCCGAACCGGTGGCCGTCTGCTGGGTGTTGACCACGTTTCCGTGGACGTCGCCGATGATGTTGCCGGAGCCCGCGTCGCTCACCACGCTGCCGGTGGAGTGGTCGGCCGCGCCGGCGCCGTCGTCGGCGTGTGCGGTGGCGGCGCCGACGCCGACGAGGAGGAACGCCCCGAGGGCGGTGGCGGCGGCTGCGCGAATACGGGACACGCTGGTCTCCCTGGCGAGAAGTGCGGACTGTGGCGCCGTCCGGGGTGGCCGCTCCGGGGCGCCGTGGCCCGCGGGGCCGGGCGGCTCGCCGTACGTACGTCGCCGGTTCAGCATTCACCAGTGCGGTGGACGAACTCCACCGAACGGGTGGCAATTCCCCCGATGGGGGAGGATCGGTCAATTCGAAGTTGACGGTATTCCGTCATTCCGTCAGGAGGGTGCCGAAGAAGAAAGAAATGGTCGCCAGATAGTCGCACTGGCACACTGGGGACCCATGTCTGATGGTGCCCCGCCCGAGCCCACCCCCGCCGAGGAGCTGCGCACGACCGAGGTCGATCTCGGCGGCCTGGTGAACGTCCTCGCCACCCACCTCTACTCCACCCCGCTGGTCGCCCTGCGCGAACTCGTCCAGAACGCGCACGACTCGCACACCCGCCGGCTCCTGGAGGACCCGGACGGCGACCACCGCCCGCTGATCCGGGTGCGCGCCGACGCCGCCCGGCGGACCGTCGCCATCGAGGACACCGGCGCCGGCCTCACCGAACCCGAGATCCACTCCTACCTGGCCACCGTCGGCACCGGCTACACCCGGATGCTGCGCGAACTGACCGGCAACCAGGAGCTGATCGGCGCCTTCGGCCTGGGCTTCCTCTCCGCCTTCTCGGTCGCCGACGAGGTCACCGTCACCACCACCTCGCACCGCGAACCGCACCTCGGCCACCGCTACCGCAGCCGCGGCGGCGAGCAGTACCGGGTCGAGCCGGTGCCCGCCCGGCCCCGCCCGGGCACGGTGGTCGAGCTGACCCTCAAGCCCGAACACGCCCACCTCGCCGACGAGGACGTGCTGCGCGACGTGCTCACCCGCTACTGCGTGCTGCTGCCGGTCCCGGTCCACCTCGGGGACGACGAGCAGCCGGTCAACTCCGTCGAGGTGCCCTGGCGCCACCCCTCCGACGGCGACCAGTACGCCGCCCGGATGCGCTTCGCCGCCGCCTTCGGCCGCCGCTTCGAGCCGCTCACCGCGTTCCCGGTCCACCCGGTCGAGGACGTCACCGACGCGGTCGGCCTGCTCTGGGTCCAGGACGGCGGCACCTACGGCAGCAGCGACAACCGCGACCTCGCCGTCTACCTGCGCGGCATGCTGCTCGCCGAGGACGCCCGCGACCTGCTGCCCCGCTGGGCCGGGTTCATCGGCGGCGTGGTCGAGTCCAACCGGCTCACCCCCACCGCCAGCCGCGAGGACCTCCAGCGCGACGAGCACTACCACGCGCTGCGCAAGGCCCTCACCGACGCCATCGTGGACGGCCTCTACGAGACCGCCCGGCTGCGGCCCGCCGCGTGGCGCCGCATCCTCGCCCGGCACGGCAACGACCTGCTCGGTGCCGCGCTCTGCGACGACCGGCTGTTCACCCTGCTCGCCGACGACGTCCCGGTGCCCACCTCGCAGGGCGACCTCACGGCCGGCGCGCTGCGCGCGGCCGGAGGCGGCGCGGTGCACGTCGCGCTCGGCAGCGGCGGCGGCTTCGAGGAGATGCTGTACCGGGCGATGCGGGTGCCGATCGCCCGCGGCGACCGCTACGCCGTCCTGCCGTTCCTGCGCCGCTACGCCCAGCTGCGCGGCTGCCGGGTGGTCGAGCTGGGCAGCGAGCAGGGCGACCGCGAGCTGTTCCGCGACCCGGAGCGCCCGCTGCCGGAGCACGAGTCGGCCTGGCTGGCCGGCGCCCTCGCCGACCCGGGCGAGCAGCTCGTCCCGGCCCGCTTCGACCCGCCCGGCCTGCCGCTGGTGCTGGTGCCGGACCGCGAGGCCGAGCTGAAGGCCCGGATCGAGGACGACCGGGCGGACGCCCGGATACCCTCGGCCGCCCTGCGGCTGGCCCGCGCCTTCACGGCCCGCACCGACGGCGAGGTCCGGGCCCGGCTCTACCTCAACCTGGCCAGCCCGGCGGTCCGGGACCTGCTGGCCGCCTACCGCGGCGGGCACACCGGCAGCGCGACCGCCGCCGGGCTGCTCCGCTCGATCAAGGTGATCATGGCCGCGGCCTCGTCCGGACCGTCCGAGGGCGACCTCACCGCCGCGCTGGCCGGCATCGGCACCGCGGTCTCCGCCCTGACCGCCGCCGTCCCGGCCGGTCTGCCGGAGGTCCCGGACAGCCCCGGGGCGCTCTCGGAGGAGCGGTGACGGACGGATTGTCAGTGGGGTGCGGTAGACACCTCATCAGCACGACGCAGGGGGAGCAGGCATGACCACCGACATCTGGGCCTGGGTGCGCGACACCCACCGGCAGCTGGCCGAGGCCGGCCACCACCGGCTGGCCGACGCCATCGTCGAGCTGCCCGAGCACGCCACCGAGGGGCGCAACGAGCAGCTCGACGCGCTCTACCCGGAGGCCGTGGCCGCCGCCCGGGCGCTCGGCCTGCCCTGGGTCGAGGTCTACCTGCGGCACTGGCGGATGCAGAACCTGCTGAACAAGCGCCAGCAGGGCGAGGCGGTGCTGCCCGAGGCGGTCGACCTGCTGGACTTCGCGCACCGGGAGGAGACGGCGAACTGCCCGCAGTCCGTCTGCGTGGTGCAGGACTTCGCGATCTGCCACGCCCGGGTCGACGGGCCGGGGTACGTGGCCGAGCGGCTCGCCGTGGTCGGCGAGACGCTGGACCGGATCGAGCCCGACCGGGCCTGCTACGACTGCCTGTCCCGCGAGTACTCCGACGCCCTGGAGGACGACGGCCGGGCGGCCGAGGCGCTGGACCACCTGGACTCCGCGGCCAACCGGATGCGGGCGGCCGGCCAGCCGGTCTCGCTCCGCTTCCACCAGGCCCGGGCCGGCACCCTGCACCTGCTGGGCCGGCACGAGGAGGTGCTGGAGCTGCTGGAGACGGCCGAGCGGGCCGAGCAGACGCAGGGGCGCCGGCTGGACGAGCGCGACCAGCGCTGGGGCGCCCTGCTGCGGGCCCGCGCGCTCGCCTCGCTCGGCCGCACCGAGGAGGCGCTCGCCCTGCTGCCCGAGCGGGCCGAGGCCGAACGGCACGCCGACCTGCGCACCGCCTGGACGCAGACGGTCGAGCTGCTGGTCGCGGCCGGGGCCCGGGAGAACGACGCCGAACTGGGCGCCGTCCTGGCCGGCTGGGTCGGCTACCTGGACGGCGTCGGCGCGCACCGCCCGTGCGTGGACCTGCTGCTGGCGGCGGGGCGGCTCGCGCTCGCCCGCGGTGCCCGTACGGTGGCGCTCACCCTCGCCGCGACCGGGGAGCGCAAGCTCACCCGGCTGCGGCGCACCGACGGCGTGTCGGAGCAGGTCGCGGCGCTGCGCGCGGCCGCCGAGGCACTGCCGGAGCCCGAGCTGCCCGTCCCGCCGGGCGAGCTGACGGCGCACCTGGCCGAGGTCCGGGTGCCCTACGAGACCGGCGCCGACCTGCTCTCCGTCGCCCTGGACCGGTACCGGGGTGAGCAGGCCGGCGCCACCGGACTGGCGGTGCTCCTGGCCACCGTGCTGGGCGGCCTCGGCCACGCCCGCGCCGCGGCCGACCTGCTGTGGCGGTACCTGGAGGACGACCCGGCGGACCGCGAGCTGACCGGCGCGCTCGGCGAGATGCTGATCGAGGCCCGGGACGCCGAGGGCATCCGCCGCCTCGCCGACCGGGTGGCCGTCTCCGCCCCGGCCGACGGGCACTGGATACGCGCCCGCTGGGCCGCCGCAGAGGGCCGCTGGACCGAGGCGCTGGAGCAGTGCCGGGCGATCCTGGTGCTGGACGACGAGGTGATCAACACCCGTCGCCTCGCCGCCCACGCCGCCACCGAGCTGGGCGACCACGCCACCGCGCAGCGGATGTACCTGGAACTGCTGGAGCGCGCGGCGCCGGCCGCGGACACCGCAGCGGACTCCGCCGAGGACAGCGCCGAGGAAGACGGCCACCGGGCGGTCCGGGAGCCGGACCTGTGGCACCTGATCACCGCGGCCACCGCCAACCGGGACTGGGCGGTGGTCCGCTCGACCGGCGCGCTGCTCGACATCGAGTTCGACGAGCCCGAGGGCCCGGTGGACGAGGAGTGGCAGCTGGTCACCGTCCGGGCCACCCGCACCAACGGCGCGACGTCCGACCTGCCCGCCCTGCGGACCGGCCCGGCCACCGCCCGCATCCTGCCCGTGCTCGGGGACGACCTGACGCTCAACCACGGCGACGTGGTGGTCTTCGCCCCGGCCCTGCTGGAGCGCCCGCCGGCCGAGGACGCCCCCGAGGAGGAGCGGCAGCGCTGGCGCCCGGTGTTCGAGCTGCTCACCCTGCTCGACCCGGCCGGGTACACCACCTACTGGATCGACGGCGGCTGGCCCGGCGACGAGCCGTGGTCGGCCCTGCGGGACGAGCTGCACGGGGCGGGGTACGCGGTCTGGGTGTACAGCGGGGAGCAGTACCGGATCACCGACCCGGCGGACGGCGGCGACACCCTGCCCGGTGTCTACGCGGCCCTCGGCGTCCCGCCGACCGCCTCGGCCGCCGAGGCCGACGCCCTGCTGCTGCGGCTGACCGACGGCTGGGCCCACCCGCTCGCCTGGGCGGAGCTGGCCAAGGCGGCCGGCGCGGCCCCCGCCCGGCACGAGGAGATCGTCGAGCGCTACGGGCTCTGACCGTCCTCGACCGCGCGGCCCCGGCGGGCCGGCCCTTCCCGGGCCCCGCCGGGGCCGCGCGCGTTCCCGGCCGTGCCGCGCGCTCCGCGCCCGGCCGTGTGCGGGCCGGCCCGGGAACCTTTCCGCCTCCAGCCGAGTCTTTGTCAATGCTTTACTGTTTCATTGCCAAGACTCGACCTCCCGGAGTGCCCGCACCGTGACCAGCCTCGCCCTCGGCCCGTCCTGGCTCGATCCGACCACCCTGATCTCCACCTTCGGCCTGATCGGCATCCTGGCCATCGTCTTCGCCGAGTCCGGTCTGCTGATCGGCTTCTTCCTGCCGGGTGACTCGCTGCTGTTCACCACCGGCCTGCTGGTGGCCGGCGGCACCTACCTGCACCAGCCGCTCTGGCTGGTCTGCGCGCTGATCGTGGTCGCCGCGGTGGCCGGGGACCAGGTCGGCTACCTCTTCGGCCGCAAGGTCGGCCCGAGCCTCTTCCGCCGTCCCGACTCCCGGGTCTTCAAGCAGGAGAACGTCGAGAAGGCCGCCGCCTTCTTCGACCGGCACGGCCCCAAGGCGATCGTGCTGGCCCGCTTCGTGCCGATCGTGCGCACCTTCACCCCGATCGTCGCCGGGGTGAGCAGGATGAACTACCGCGGCTTCGTGGTGTTCAACCTGGTCGGTGGCGTGCTGTGGGGCGGCGGCGTCACCGTGCTCGGCTACTTCCTGGGGCAGATCCCGTTCGTCCGGGACAACATCGAGGCCATCCTGGTCGGCATCGTGCTGGTCTCGGTGATCCCGGTGGCGATCGAGCTGCTGCGGGCGCGCCGCTCCGGCGCGGCGTCCGCCACCCGCCACCGCGCCGGGTAGGCGTCCGCCGCTCCGGCCACCGCGCCGGGTAGGCGTCCGCCGCTCCGGCCACGGGACGCCGCGTACATGTGCGTCCGGCTGTTCGATCAGGCAAGGTGTAACCCGAGATCGAGCGGTGGCCGGAGGCCGCCAGGGGTGGCGAGGAGCGGAAGTGCCTAAGCGGGGCCGACCGGGTACGGGCAAGCGGGCGAGGGGGGGCAGGGCGGTCCGACAGGCGCGGCAGGCACCCCCGAAGCCGGTGCACCCCGCCGACGCCCCGCCCACCGAGGGCCTGCTCGGCTACCCCGCCCCGCCGGTCGAGCCCACCACCGTCGTCCCGCTCGCCCTGCCCGTTCCGGAGACCAAGGGCCTGCTGGCCCCCGAGCCCGAGCCCGAGCCGGTACCCGAGTCGGTACCCGGGCCGGCGGTCCGCGCCGCGACCGGACGGGCCGAGACCGAGCGCCCGGTCCGTCGCCGTTCGGTCGCCGAGGACACCCTCACCCCCGAGGAGTGGCGGGCGGCCGGCTACACCCCGCCCACCGGCATCCCGGTCCCGGACCTCACCGCCGGCGCCCCCGGCGAGGCGCCCTGGCCGGACCGGATGCGCACCCTGCTGCGCACCCCGATGTCCGAGCGGCCCGCCTTCGAGCGCACCGCCCGCGAAATGCACCCCTCCGCGTCCGTCACCCGCAACGTCCCGCGCATCCTCGACCTGACGCTGCGCATCGGCGAGCTGCTGCTGGCCAGCGGCGAGGCGGCCGAGGACGTCGAGGCGGCGATGCTCGGCATCGCGCACGCCTACCGGCTGGACCGCTGCGAGCCGCAGGTCACCTTCACCCTGATCGGCATCTCGTACCAGCCCTCGCTGGTCGAGCCGCCGGTCACCGCCGACCGCGTGGTGCGCCGCCGGACCTCCGACTACACCCGGCTCGACGCGGTGTACGCGCTGGTCGCGGACATCACCGCGGAGAACGTGACGGTCAACGACGCCTACCGCCGGCTCGCGCTGATCCGCCGCAACCGGCACCCGTACCCCGCCTGGTTCCTCGCCCTGACCACCGGCCTGCTGGCCGGCGCGGCGACCTTCCTGGTCGGCGGGCGGGTGGACGACAAGGCCTGGCTGGTGTTCGCGAGCGCCTTCGTCGCGGCCGTCCTCGGCGACCGGCTGGCCTCCGCGCTGGCCCGGCGCCGGCTGCCGGAGTTCTACCAGTTCGTGGCGGCCGCGATGCCGGCCGCCGCCTCCGGCATCATCCTCTCGCTGAACGACTGGGGCCTGCGCGGCTCGGTCGTGATCACCGGTGGCCTGTTCGCCCTGCTGCCCGGGCGCGCCCTGGTCGCCGCCGTGCAGGACGGCCTGACCGGCTTCTACATCACCGCCGCGGCCCGCCTGCTGGAAGTGATCTACCTGGTCGCGGGCATCGTGATCGGGGTGATGGTGATCCTCTACCTGGGCGTCGGCTTCGAGGCGAACCTGCGCCCGGACGAGAGCCTGGTGGGCGTCAACTACCCGCCGGTCCAGATGGTCGCCGCGATGCTGCTGACCCTGGCCTTCGCGACGCTGCTCCAGACCGACCGCCGCACGCTGGCCCTGGTCACCGTCAACAGCGGCATCGGCTGGGCCAGCTACGGTGCGCTGGTGTACAACGCGGGCGTCAACCCGATCGCGGCGACCGGCGTGGCGGCCGGGCTGGTCGGCCTCTTCGGCCAGCTGATGGCGCGCTACCGCAACGGGTCGGCGCTGCCGTACGTGACCGCCGCGATCGGTCCGCTGATGCCCGGTTCGGCGCTCTACCTCGGGATGCTGGCCTTCGCCCAGGGGCACTCCAGCGCCGGCCTGGTGTCGGTCTTCCGGGCGGCGGCGATCGCGATGGCGCTGGCGGTCGGGGTGAACCTGGGCGGGGAGATCGCCCGGCTGTTCCTGAAACTGCCGGTCGGCGCCGAGCGCCCGTCGCTCTACCCGGTCGTGCCGCGCCGGGCGGCCAAGCGCACTCGAGGGTTCTGACCGGACGTCGGGCCGGTGCCGGGCCGGTGCCGGGGCGATGCGGTCCCCGGTCCCCGGTCCCCGGGCCCCGGCCCCGGCCCCCGGGCCACGTCACGGCAGGCAGGACGCAGGACCAGGAACGAAGGTAAGACCCATGACGACACTGCTGGACGGCTACCGCGAGCACATCGTCGCCGCGCACAAGCAACCGCTGTTCCTGCTGCTGGTCGGATTCATCACCTCTTTCGTCTTCATCCGGTTCAGCGTCCGGATGATCCGCGCCCAGGTGCGCTGGTGGCCGGGCAACGTGACCCCGGGCGGCCTGCACATCCACCACATGGTGTTCGGCCTGGGCTTCCTGCTGCTCGGCGGCATCGGGGTGTTCGCCACCTACGGCGGGCACCCGTGGATCGACGTGTTCGGCCTGGCCTTCGGCATCGGCTGCGGTCTGGTGCTGGACGAGTTCGCGCTGATCCTGCACCTGGACGACGTGTACTGGAGCGAACAGGGCCGCAAATCGGTGGACGCGGTGATCTTCGGCATCCTGTTCACCTCCCTGCTGCTGGTCGGGTACGTGCCGCTCGGCGTGGTGCCCGGCGAGGAGACCAGGTGGGGCCTGATCACGATCATCTCGGTGAACTCGCTGGCCTCGGTGATCACCCTGCTCAAGGGCAAGGTGTGGACCGGCCTGCTCGGGATCATGGTCCCCGGCCTGTCCTGGATCGGGGCGATCCGGCTGGCCCGCCCGAGCAGCCCGTGGGCCCGCTGGCGGTACTCCACGCGCCCCCGCCGCCGGGCGCGTGCGCTGCGGCGCGAGCGCCTGCTGCACCGGCGCGCGGACCGGGCCCGCACCTGGCTTTTCGACCTGATCGCCGGCGCCCCCGACAAGGTGCCCGCCAACCACCCGGCGGCGCACCGGGTGGCCGAGCGGATGGCCGCCCGGGCCAGCGCCCACCTCGACGCGCACGCCGCCCGGGCGCTGGCCCGCCGTCAGGCCCGGCTGGCCGACCGCCGTTCGGCGGCCGCCGCCGGGACGGCCCGGGGCGCGGCGGACCCGGCGCTCGGGTCGGCCGAGGCCGGTCCGGACCGCTCCCGCCTGGCGCAGCAGCGCCGTCGTACCGTCCGGGCCGGGCGCAGCCGGGTCTTCGCGGTGGGGCCGACCGGGCTGGAGAGCCGGCCGGAGCGGCACCACCGGCTGCGCACCCACACCCGTCGGATCGGCCGGTAGCCCGGCCCTGCGCGCGGGTCCCGGTCCGTTCCCCGTCCGGTTCGCCGTCCGTTTCCCCGTCCGGTTTCCTGCCCGTTTCCTGCCCGGTTTCCCGCCCGCCCCGCTGTCCGGCCGGAGCCGAGGTTTGGTCAGATCATCCGATGGTCACCCGACCGGCGGAGCACTTTCCGGGCGTGAAGGCCGCCGGAATTGAGAACATGAGCGTCATGTGACCGTTCTGTCACGTGATGGGATGATTCATCGGATCCCCGCCGACCCCGGGCCACCGACCGCCCGTACGCCGCGCGCCGTCCGACGCCGTCCCCTCCGGACCCGTCAGAAGGGATGTCGCGTGGCGCGCAGGATCCTGCCGACCCTCCTGTTGTCCCTCACCGCCCTGCTCGGGCTGCTCCCCGCCGCCCAGGCCGCCCCGGCCGACCCCGAACCGACGGCCGGCCGGGCCGTGGGCGAGGACCCGTACCCGACCACCGAGGAGATCGACCGGGCCCGGGCCGAGGCCGAGGGCAAGGCCTCCTCGGCCGCCGACCTGGAGGCCGCGCTCACCGCCGCCCGCACCGAGCTCGACCGCGCCGGGCGCACCGCCGAACAGGCCGTCGAGGCCTACAACGGCGCCCGGCTCGCCCTCACCCGGGCCCGCGCCGAGGAGGCCGCCGCCGCGCAGCGCGCCGCCGACGCCGAGACCGAGCGGGCGGCCGCCGCCGAGGACGCGGCCCGGCTCGCGGCCGAGACGTACCGGCAGGGCGCGGGTGCCGAACTGTCCGCCCTCAACGCCCTGCTCGGCGCCCACGGTGCGCGCGACGCGGGCGACCGCGCCGCCGCGGTCGGCCAGGTCAGCGAGCGCACCCGGCAGATCCTGGACGCCGCCACCTCCACCGCGGCCGCCGCCCGCGGCGCCTCCGCCGCCGCCCGGGCCGCCACCGAGGCCGCCGGGAAGGCCGCCGCCGAGGTCGGCGCGGCCAAGGCCGGGGCGGAGCAGCGGCTGGCCGCCCAGCAGGACGAGGTGGCCGCCGCCGGGCGGCGCCGCGAGCAACTGCTGGCCGAGTTGGCCGCCGCCCGGAACACCACCGTCGAGCTGGAGCGCCGGCGCCGCGAGGCCCTGGAGGAGATCGCCGCCCGCGAGGCCGAGGCCGCCGCCCGCGCCGCCGCCGAGCAGGCCGCCCGGGAGGCCGAGGCAGCGGCGGCGGCAGCGGCCGCCGCGGCCACCAGGGCCCACCCCGCACCGCCCCCCGCCCGCCCGTGGTCCGCCGAGGGCGCGGCCGCCGCCATCGCCTTCGCCAAGTCCAAGATCGGCCTGCCCTACGTCTGGGGCGGCGAGGGCCCGGGCGGCTACGACTGCTCCGGGCTGACGATGATGGCCTGGCGCGAGGGCGGCCGGCAGCTCAACCACTTCGCCGCCGACCAGTACGCCCAGAGCACCCCGATCGGCTACCGCCAGCTGCGCCCCGGCGACCTGGTCTTCTGGACCGACACCGGGCGCGCCGCCGACATCCACCACGTCGGGCTCTACATCGGCGACGACCAGATGATCGAGGCCCCGCGGGTCGGCATGCCGGTCAAGCAGGCCAGCCTCTGGATCATGGGGACCCCGGACTTCTACGCCCGCCCCTGACGCCCGGGCCGGCGGGTGCCGGTCAGCACCTCGACGGGTGCGACCGGCCCCGCCCCCTCGGCGGCGGCCACGAGGACCGGGTCGAGCGCGCCCAGGGCGTCCCCCGGAGCCGGGTCGGCGCGAGGTACTCGGCACCGAGGGCGTCCGGGAGGCCGAGCCGGCCGCCGCCCCACCGGGCTACCGGCCGGCCACGGCGGCCACCGCCCGGCGGCTGTCGCGCAGCCGCACCACTGTCCAGCCCCAGAGCGCGGCGACCGGGAGCGACACGAGGAAGACGGCGAACGCGCCGCCGACCCGGCCGATCATCTCGGAGTCGCAGACCTCGGCCAGGTGGAAGCCGGTCGGCTGGTAGAAGGCCGGTGAGCCGCACAGCCCGTTGCCCGGAGCGAGGACCAGCCAGAGCGCCCAGAGCCAGCCGGCCACGGTCAGCCCGCCGACCAGCTTCGCCGTCAGCGCCCGGCCCTCGTACTCCTTCAGCCTGCGGACGTACTCGTCCTCCATGGTTCCCCCCGAAGCGGATCGTCTGTACCTGAACCGGCACGAGGATGCCAGGCGGGCCCGCCCGGACGCCACTGTCGGTGGGGCGCGCTAGCGTGACCGCGCGGACCGGCACTGAGGAGGCGTCGTGCGACTGCGGGATGTTCGGGCGGGGGACGTGGAGGCGTACGTCCGGATGCGCTGCGACCCGGTGATGATGGCCGAACTCGGCGGCCCGCTGCCCCGGGCGCGGGTGGAGGAGCGGCTGCGCAGGGACCTGGCCCTGGTGGCCGGGGACAGCTCCTGGATCAGGATGATCGTGCCGGACGGCGCGCAGGACGGAGAGGCGGCGGGCACCGTCACGCTCTGGTCGGACCAGGAGGACGGTGAGAGCGTCTCCGAGATCGGCTGGATGGTGCTGCCCGAGTACCAGGGGCGCGGCCTGGCCAAGGCGGCGGTCCGCAGGGTGCTGGACGCCGCCGCCGAGGACGGCCGCTGGGGCGAGGTGCACGCCAACCCGGGGACCACCAACGGAGCGTCCAACGGGATCTGCCGGGCGCTCGGATTCCGGCTGGTCGGCGAGCGGGACCTGGACTTCGCGGACCGCGTCCTGCGCACCAACCACTGGGTGGTGGTGCCCGGCGAGCACCACGGGTCGGGCACGGAATAATTCGGATGCCACCCCCGGAGGGCCGCCGTACGGTGGCCCCATGGGCAACAGCATCGATCACACGGACGTCGACAGCGTGAGCGGGCTCCAGGTCCGGGCCGTCTCGGTGGACGAGGTGGCGGAGTGGAACCGGGCGCTCAACTTCGGCTTCCTGCGCCCCCACGTGGCCGTCGCGGAGGACCTGCGCCGCCGGCAGTGGGAGCCGGGCCGGATGCTGGCCGGCTTCGACGGCGAGCGCCAGATCGCCACCTTCCGCAGCTTCGACACCGAACTGACCGTCCCCGGCGGGTCCGTCGTCCAGGCCGACGCCGTCACCAACGTCACGGTGAGCTCCACCCACCGCCGGCGCGGCCTGCTCAGCGCGATGATGCGCCGGGACCTCGCGGCCGCGGCCGAGCGCGGCTGCGCGGTCGCCGTCCTGATGGCCGCCGAGTACAACATCTACGGCCGGTTCGGCTTCGGTCCGGCCACCCACGGCAGCGGCTGGAGGATCGACCTGCGCCGCACCCGCGGTCTGCGCGAGGGCCTGCTGGGCGTCCCCGGCGGCCGGATCGACTTCGTGACCATGGCGGAGCTGCGCGAGCTGGGCGCGGACCTGTACGAGCGCTGGCGGCGCACCCAGCCGGGCGCGATCGAGCGCGACGCGCTCTGGTGGGAGCGCACCAGCGGCGAAGTCCGCACGTCCGGCGACGACTTCAAGGAGCCGTTCGCCGCCGTCCACCGGGATGCCGCCGGCACGGTCACCGGCCTGGTGCTCTACCGGATCGACCCCAAGTGGGACGGCGCCTACCCCGACGGCGCGCTCTCCGTGGACGAGTTCATCGCCCTCGACCTGCCCACCGCCGTCGAACTCTGGCGCCTGGTGCTGTCGGTGGACTGGGTGGCCCGGGTCGAGGTGCGCAACCTCGGCCCGGACGACCCGCTGCCGCTGCTGCTCCAGGACCCGCGCGCGGCCACCCCGCACGAGGACAACGGAGACCTCGTCTGGGTGCGAGTGCTGGACGTCGAGGCCGCGTTCGGCGCCCGCAGCTACGGCGCCCCCGGCCGGGTGGTGCTGGAGGTCGACGACAAGCTGGGCTACGCCTCCGGCCGTTGGGCGCTGGAGACGGCCGAGGACGGCACCGGCCGCTGCACCCGGACCACGGACGACGCCGACCTCGCGCTCGGCGCCTCGGAGTTGGGCTCGCTCTACCTGGGCGCGGAGACGGCGTCGAGGCTGGCCTCGGCCGCCCTGGTCGCCGAGCTGCGCCCGGGGGCGGCGGCCGCCGCGGACCTGCTGCTGCGCACCCCGGTGCGGGCCTGGACGCCGACCGAGTTCTGAGCCCGTTCCAGCACCGGAGGCCGGCCCGTTCGCGGGCCGGCCTCCGGTGCTGCCGCGGGCGCTACTTGACGGCCGTCTTGCCGATGGTGGGCAGGATGAAGTCCTGGATCAGGCCCTTGGCGTCGCGGACGATCGGCCGGAACACCCGGTAGCGCGAGAGGTTGATCACCCGGGCCGCCATGGGGGTGGACCGGCGGACGAACTCCCGCGTCCGCTCGGTGTCCTCGGTCCGGTCGAAGACCCAGTAGAGGACCACGATCATCAGGTACAGCCAGAGCACGTCGGGCAGGAGCTCGACCAGTTCGGCGTCCAGTTTGGGCGCCAGCTCCGAGCCCTGGAGGACGTCGCGGAACAGCTCGACCGCCGTCGCCCGGGCCGGGTGGGAATCGTTGGAGAACGGGCTCAGCGAGCTGGTCGGGTCGGCAGCCGTCCGGAAGAACTGCGCGGCGAACTCGTGGTACGGCGCGGCCGTGTCGAGCCAGGAGGTCAGTGCGATCTCCAGCCGCTCGGAGAAGTCCCGGGTGTGGGACATCCGGCGCTTGGCGTCGGCCGCGTGCTCGTAGGTCATCCGGTCGTAGAACCCCTGGATCAGGAATTCCTTCGCCGAGAAGTAGTAGTACGCGTTGCCCACCGAGACGCCGGCCTCGGTGGCGATGGCGCGCATGGTGGTCTTCTCGTAGCCCCGTTCCTGGAACAGCCGCATGGCGGTCTCCAGGATCAGGGCACGGGTCGCCTCACTCTTGTCGGTCTTGGGCCGGGCCCGGCCGCCGGGCAGTGCTCCGCCCTCCGGCCCGGTCCCGCTCCCCGGGTCGGGCGCGGCCGGAGCCCCGGCCGTGCCGTTCTCGCCGTCCGTTCGGTTCGTCGCTGCCAGGTCGTCCACGAGCACGAGCCTAGCCGGAGACGACGTTCCATCCGGTGTCGGTGTTCGTGGCACCGGATGCCCCCTCCGCATCCGGTGCCACGGCGACCCCCCTCATTTCGAACGCGTTCAAAAGCTGAGCGGTACTGTAGACGTATCGGTTGAACATGTTCAACTCCATCTCTGTGGGAGGCTGGTCACATGATCAGTTCAGGACGGACCGTCATCCGGCGCGGCGGAGTACAGGACGCCGACTCCATCGCCGAGTTGCACGCCCACAGCTGGCGCACCGCCTACCGGGGGATCGTCCCCGAGGCGGGACTGGGCGACGGGATGGTCGCCCAGCGACGCGAACTGTGGGCACTGCGCCTGGACACCGACTGCGCCGACTACGGCGGGCCGGAGAACACGCCCGAACTGCTGGTCGCCGAACGAGCGGGCGCGATGGTCGGATTCATCTACCTCGTCCCGCAGCCGGACGGCGGAGTGATGATCGACAACCTGCACGTCCGCCCCGGCCTGAACGGCGGCGGCATCGGGCGCGAGCTGCTGATCGCGGCCCGCACCCATGTCGCCGAGCGGCACCCCGGGGCCGGACTCTCCCTGGAGGTGCTGCGGGACAACACCCGCGCGATCGCCTTCTACGAGCGCGAGGGCGCAGAGCGGGTCCGGGCGCAGGAGGGCGAGTTCCCCGGAGGGTTCCTGCTGCCCGAGTACGTGTACGCCTGGCCGGCCGCGCGCGTGGCGGTCGGGTCCGAGCGGGCGGAGCCGGCGGACAGGTAGGAACCGGTCGACGGAACGCTGGAGAGGCGGAGAGCCGGATCGGTGGAAGGGGAGGGCCTGCTGGCAGGCCGTCAGTCGACGTCGTAGACGGTCACCGGGACGCCCCGGGCCGTCAGCCGGGCGGTGACCAGCGGTTCGACCCGGTCCCACCGCCCGCCCGCCAGGCCGCAGCCGATCCGCGGCATGTGGACGGAGGCACCGAGCCGGAGCGCGTGCTCACCGAGCGCGGCCAGTCCGGTGTCGATCGCCTCGTACCGCACCGGCACCCCGGTCGAGCGCCCCGTGCGGATGCCGCGCTGGCCGACCAGGTTGGCCACCCAGACGTGCGGATCGACCGCCACCAGCTGGACGGCGCCCAGGTCGAAGTCGTTCTTCGCCCGCTCCCTGTGCCAGCGCCGGTACGCGGCCTCGGGTTCGGGCCAGCGTCTGGAGAGCGCGAGCACGAAGCCCTTGCCCCAGCCGCCGAGGTCGTTGCAGACGTGCGCGATCACCTTCACGCCCTTGCCCTGGGGCGTGGTGGCATCGCCTCGGACGTACGTGATTTCCCCCATGCCTCGACGTTAGAGGGTGGGACTGACAATCTGCTCGGCATTTTCCGGCGCCCCGCCCGCCGCCCCGCCCGGCACTCCACCCGGCGCCCCCTCGGGCGGTGCGGCCGCCGCCGCCCCGCGCGTCGTCAGGTGCCGGCGCCCCGCCAGGGCGATCAGCAGCGCGAGCCCGGCGGCCGCGGCGGGCAGGAGGTAGCCGGTGCCCGGAGCGGCCCGCTCCGCGACCGTCCCGGCGAGCGCCGCCCCGGCCGAGATGCCGATCACGATGCCGGACACCGCCATCGCCATGCCCTCGTTGAACTGCCGCTGCGGCAGCAGCTCCTGGACCAGCGTCATCCCGGTCACCATGGTCGGCGCGGTGGCGGTGCCGGCCGCGAACAGGGCCGTCCCGAGCAGCCCGAGCCCGGTCCCGCCCAGCCCGGCGGCGAGCGGCAGCAGCAGCACCGAGGCCATCGCGGTGGCGCCGAGCAGGAACCGCGTGCCCGGTGCCCGGCGCGGGGTCAGCAGCCCGAACAGCAGCCCCGCGACGCAGGAACCGGCCGCGAACAGGGCCAGCAGCAGTCCGGCGGAGGCCTTGTGGCCGAGCGCGTCGGCGTACGCCACGGTGGTGATCTCGGTCGCGCCGAAGACCGTGCCGGTCGCCAGGAAGGTCAGCACCAGCACCCGCAGCCCGGGCACCCGCAGCGGGGAGCCGTGCCGCGGTCCGGCCGGTTCCCGCCCCTGCGCCGGGGCGGGGGGCAGCGGGGGTTCGGTGCGCCGCTGGGCGGCGAACAGCAGGGCGCCGGCGGCGCCGAGGGTCCCGGCGGTGATCAGTCCGGCCTCCGGGGCGAGCGTGGTGCAGAGCAGCATGGCGAGCACCGGGCCGGCCATGAAGCAGAGTTCGTCCAGGGCCTGTTCGAAGGAGTTGGCCAGGTGCCGGGCGGCCGGGTCGTCCCGGTACAGGTGCGCCCAGCGGGAGCGGGCCATGCCGCCGAGGTTGGGTGCCGCCGAGCCGGCCGCGGAGCAGAGGAGGAGCGTCCAGTCGGGTGCGCCGAGCCGGACGCAGAGCAGCAGCCCGGTCAGTGGAACGGCGTTGTACAGCGCGGCCGGTACCGTCACCCGCGCCTGCCCGTACCGGTCCACCAGCCGTCCGATCAGCGGCATCCCGACCGCGCCGGCGGCCAGTCCGGCCGCCGAGACGGCCCCGGCCAGCCCGTACGAGCCGCGCCGCTCGGAGAGCAGCACCACCAGGGCGACGCCGTTCATCGACAGCGCCAGCCGGCCGAGCAGCCCGGTCAGGGTGAAGGCGACGGCACCGGGGGCCGCGAACAGCCGCCGGTAGGAGGTGAGGACGGCGCGCGGGGGCATCGGGCTCCTGTGAGCAGGGGGAAGGGGGGTGCTCACAGCCTGGTGCCGGTGGCGGGCGGCCGTCCAACACCTGTTTCGCCGCACTCACAACACGCTGTTGTTAATCTGCCGCCCATGCCCCGTGACCTGCACCCCCGCCTGCTCCGCGGCTTCGTCGCGACCGCCGAGACCCTGCACTTCGGCCGGGCCGCGGAGCGGCTGCACACCGCCCAGCAGGCACTCAGCCGGGACGTCCGGACCCTGGAGGGGCAGCTCGGCGAAGCACTGTTCACCCGCACCACCCGCAGCGTAGAACTCACCCCGGCCGGAAGGCGGTTGCTGCCCCGGGCGCGCGGGTTCCTCGCCCTGCACGACGAGATCCTCGCCGAGGCCGCGGCCGGATCCGGGGCCGCCGCCCGGCCGCTGCTGCTCGACCTCAACAGTGACGTCACCGGCCCGGACCTCACCGCCGACCGGGTGCTCGAACGGGCCCGGGCCGCCTGGCCGGAGGGCGAACTGCTGGCCCGCTTCCACGGCGGACTGGCCGCGGCGGCCGCCGAACTGCTGGCCCACCGGCTGGACGCCTCCTTCGGCCGCTTCGCCGGGCTGCCCGCCCCGGTGCGCGGTCGACTCGTCCAGCTGCCGGTGCGGTTGGAGCGGATCTCGGTGATGATGGCGGACACCCATCCGCTGGCCGACCGCTCCGTGCTGCGCCCGGCCGAGCTGGCGGGGCACCCCGTCGACGTCTGCGCGGGCAACCCGGCGACCACCGAGTGGGCCGACCTCGGCACCCGGCTGCTGCGGGAGCACGGTCTGACGGCGGCCGCGCCGTACGTGCCGCCGGTGGGCGTCGACGAGACCGCCCGCTACCTCGCCCGGCACGGCGATCCGATGCTGACCACGGTCGGCGGCCCGCGGATCCCGGGGACGGTGAACGTGCCGCTGGTGGAACCGGTGCCGCTGAGCCTGGTCAGCCTGGTGCACCGGCCCGGGGAGCGTCACCCGGGGCTGCGGGCGCTCGCCGCCGCGGCCGGCGCGCTCGGCGCGGCCGAGGGCTGGCTGCGCCGTCCGCCGGGCAGCTGGCTTCCCGAGGCGGACGCGGCGCTGCTGCGGTAGGGGCGGACGCGGCGTGGCTGCGGCAGGGGTGGACACGGTGCTGTCGGCGCAGGGGCGGACGCGGGCGGCCGACCGCCGTACGGGCGGGCGGCCGTCACGCGAAGACCGCCCCTGCCCCCGGGGGGAAGGGCAGGGGCGGTGCTCGGGGGGACGGCCGGCTCAGGCCGCCTTGACGGCGGAGATGTCGAAGCTGAGCTTGACCTTCTCGCCGATCAGCACGCCGCCGGTCTCCAGCGCGGCGTTGTAGGTCAGGCCGAACTCGGTGCGGTCGACGACGGCCTTGCCCTCGAAGCCGACCCGGTCGGCGCCGTACGCGTCGGTGGCGCTGCCGGTGTACTCCAGGTCGAGCACGACCGGGCGGGTGGTGCCCTTGATGGTGAGGTCGCCGGTCATCCGGTACGAGTCGCCGCCGAGCAGCTGGGCGGAGGTGCTGCGGAAGCGGATCTCCGGGTGGGTGTCGACGGCGAAGAAGTCGCCGGTGCGCAGGTGCTCGTCGCGCTGGGCCTGGTTGGTGTCGACGCTCGCGACCTTGATCACCAGCTCGGCCGAGGAGTTGCCCGGGTGGGTCCCGTCCAGGTGCAGCTTGCCGTCGTACTCGGTGAAGCGGCCCTTGACGTTGGTGACCATCGCGTGGCGGACCGAGAAGCCGATCTCGCTGTGCGTGTTGTCGACGGTCCAGTCGCCGGTCAGGTGGGCGAGGTCCGGGCCGGCCGGGGTCGGGACGGCGGTCGCGGCGGGGGCGGTGACGGTCTTGGTGCGGTTGAACAGGCCCATGGCTTCCTCCTTGGTTCGAAGCCAGTTGTTTAGGCTTCAACTTGTTGGCTCCAGCGTAGGACAACTTCGTTCAACTTTCAACCATGGTGCTCCGGATTCCTCCGAACGGCTCAGCGGACCCGCCCTGTCGGACCTCCCGGATAGGCTGCGAAGGACGGTCCCACCCCGCCCGGAAGGCCCCCGATGTTCGTCCTGCACGCGCTCTGGCGAGCGGACGGGCAGCTGGCGCTCTGGGCCGAGGACGCCCGCGCCCACCCCGGCGCCGCCGAACCGCAGCCCGACCGGCCCGCCCCGCGCGCCCACCCCTACGCCTGCCCGGCCGGCGAGCTGGCCGCCGTGCTCGGCGGCATCGGTCCGGGTCTCGGCTGGCTCGCCGGACAGGCCCCCGAGCGCTGGGCCACCCTGCTGCTGCCCACCGTCGGCACCGTCCCCGCGCCCTCGCCCGACCTTCCGGTCGCCCCGCCGCGCGGCGGCGCCGTGCTCACGCCCTGGCGGGTGCCGGCCCTGCTCTTCGGGGCCGGGGCCGCCGCCCAGCTGCTCGGTGAGGTCTTCGACCCGGTCTGGGCCGTCACCAGCAGCGATCTGCCCGGCGCCGGACGGGTCGAGGTGGTCCACGGCCCCTCGCTGCGCTGGCTCACCGGAGTGCACGACCTCGCCTGGCGGACGGTCGGCCGCGGCCGGGTCCAGCCGCTGCCCGTGACCGCCGCCGACGGCCGCCCGCAGGCCCGGTGGCGGCCCGACCTCACCCCGGCCGGGCGCCGCGAGGCCGCCGCCCTGGCCGCTGGCTGCCCGCCCGTCCTGCTGGGGGAGTGGCCGCACGGCGCCGACGACGGGGACGCGCTGCTGGGCGCGGCCCTGGGCGCACTGGTGGACGCCGAGGCCCGCGCCGCACTGGCGGACGCCCCGTCCCCCTTCCCGGTCGACGGCGGCGCCGGACCGGGGGCGGCCGTCGCCGAGCGCTGGCTGCACGCCCTCACCACCCCCGACGGCTGGTTCGACGGCTCCCCGCCCGAGGAGCTCGCCGGACTGCGCCGCGGGCTCGGCGCCTGGTACGCCGCCGCCGAGCCCGTCGATCCGGCGCTGCGGCTCTGCTTCCGCCTGGTCGAGCCGCTCGGCCCCGATCAGGACGACCCGGAGGGCCGGCCCTCCGACGACGCGTGGCAGCTGGAGTTCCTGCTCCAGGCCGTGGACGAGCCCTCCCTGCTGGTCCGCGCCGCCGACCTGCACGAGGGCGGCGCCGCCCACGCCGCGCTCGCCCGCAAGGGCGCCGACCCGGTCGACGTGCTGGTCGCCGAACTCGCCCGCGCCGCCCACCGCTGGCCCGCCCTGGACGGGCTGCGCCACCGCTCCCACCCGTCCGCCCTGCCGCTCGGCCGGGCCGGCGCGCTCGACTTCCTGCGCACCGCCGCGCCCGCCCTCGCCGAGGGCGGCTTCGGGGTGCTGCTGCCCGCCTGGTGGCGCCGCCGCCCCCGGCTCGGGCTCGCCCTGCGCGCCACCACCCCGCCCGCACCCGGCTCGCTCGCGGCCGCCGGCCAGGTGGACCGGGACGCCGTGGTCGCCTTCCGCTGGCAGGTCGCGCTCGGCCCGGAGGGGGAGCCGCTCACCGAGCGGGAACTGGCCGAACTCGCCGCGGCCAAGCAGGAGCTGGTCCGGGTGCGCGGCACCTGGCTGGAGGCCGACCCGGCCCAGATCGCCGCCGCGCTCGCCTTCCTCGCCGACCGGCGCGACGGCGTGCTCGCCGCCGGAGAGCTGCTGCGGCTCGCCCTCGACCCGGAGGCGACGGTCGCCGGGCTGCCGGTCACCTCGGTGCGCGCCGACGGCCCGCTCGGCGAGCTGCTCGCCGGGCAGGCCGTCGCCGCCCCGGCCCCGGAGCTGCCGGCGGACTTCCGGGCCGAGCTGCGCCCGTACCAGGAACGCGGGCTGGCGTGGCTGCGGACCATGTCCGGACTCGGCCTCGGCGCCGTGCTGGCGGACGACATGGGCCTCGGCAAGACCGTCCAGACCCTCGCCCTGCTCGCCTCCGAGCGGGCGGAGGCGGCGGAGGCGGCAAAGGCGGCGGACGGGCTGAAGGGGGCGGACGGGCCGGAGGCGGCGAAGGGGGCGGAGGACACCGCCGGCCCCACCCTGCTGGTCTGCCCGATGTCCCTGGTCGGCAACTGGCAGCGCGAGGCCGAGCGCTTCGCCCCCGGTCTGCGACGGTACGTCCACCACGGCGCCGGCCGCCTCGGCGCGGAGCAACTCGCCGCGGCCGTCAGGGGCGTGGACCTGGTCATCACCACCTACGGGCTGGTCCAGCGCGACCTCGCCGCCCTGCGCGCGATCCGCTGGCGCCGGGTGGTCGCCGACGAGGCCCAGCACATCAAGAACAGCGGCACCGCGCAGTCCCGGGCGATCCGCGCCCTTCCCGTCACCCGGCACCGGATCGCGCTCACCGGCACTCCGGTGGAGAACCGGCTCGCCGAACTGCACGCCGTCCTGGACTTCGCCAACCCGGGCCTGCTCGGCCCGGCCGAGCGCTTCAAGGAGCGCTACGCGATCCCGGTCGAGCTGCACCGCAGTCCCGAACGCACCGCCGAACTCCTCCGCCGCACCGCACCGTTCGTGCTCCGCCGGGTCAAGTCCGACCCGGCGGTGGCGGCCGAGCTGCCCGCCAAGCAGGAGATGACCGTCTGGTGCAACCTCACCGCCGAACAGGCGGGCCTCTACCAGGCCGTGGTCGCCGACCTGCTGCGGCGGGTCGAGGGCATCCGGGGCGTGGAGCGGCGCGGCACGGTGCTGGCCGCGATCGGCAAGCTCAAGCAGGTCTGCAACCACCCGGCCCAACTGCTGCACGACGGTTCGGCGGTGGGCGGGCGCTCGGGCAAGGTCGCCCGGCTGGCCGAACTGCTGGAGGAGGCGCTGGCCGAGGGCGACCGGACGCTGGTCTTCACCCAGTACGCCGAGTTCGGTGCGATGCTCCGCCCGTACCTTGAGCGCCGGCTCGGCGAGGAGGTGCTCTACCTGCACGGCGGCCTGCCCCGGACGCGCCGTGAGGAGCTGGTCGAACGCTTCCAATCCCCGGACGGGCCGGGGGTGTTCCTGCTCTCGCTGCGGGCCGGCGGCACCGGCCTCAACCTGACCGCCGCCAACCAGGTGATCCACCTGGACCGTTGGTGGAACCCGGCGGTCGAGGAGCAGGCCACCGACCGGGCCTTCCGGATCGGCCAGCGCCGGGACGTCCAGGTCCGCCGACTGGTCTGCGTCGGCACCGTCGAGGAGCGGATCGACGAACTCCTCGCCGCCAAGCGCTCGTTGGCCGATGCGGTGGTGGGGGAGGGGGAGCGCTGGCTCACCGACCTGCCGGTCGAGGCGCTGCGCGAACTGGTCGCCCTCACCCGGGAGGACGCCGTGGCCGAGGAGGACGCGTGAGCGACGAACCGAAACCGCCCGTGGTCAACGTCGCCGCCTACTGGTGCGGCGACTTCACCCTGCGCCGCGCGCCGGCGGCGGAGGAGGAGGACGGTCCGGACGAGTCCTCGCTGCGCCGCCTCGGCCGCTCCGGCATCACCGTGCACGGCCGCGACCTCGCCGTCGTGCTCGCCCCCGCCTACGAGGCCTTCCGGGGCTGAGCACGGCGGCTACCGTGCGGTAGCGTCGCGCGGGTGACCGACACCCACGACGCGCCGTCGGCCGACTCCCGGTCGGCCGACTCCCGCTTGGCCGACTTCGAGCGGCACCGGCGGACGGTCTTCGGCATCGCCTACCGGATGCTCGGCAGCGTCGCCGATGCCGAGGACCTGGTCCAGGACACCTGGCTGCGCTGGAGCGGCGTCACCGGCCCGGTCGCCAGTCCCGGCGGCTTCCTGGCCCGTACGGTCACCAACCTCGCGCTCAACAAGCTGGACTCGGCCGCCGTGCGCCGCGAGTCCTACGTCGGCCCCTGGCTGCCCGAGCCGCTGGTCACCGAGCCGGACGCGACTGAGGGCGTCGAGCGGGCCGAGACGGTCTCGGTGGCCCTGTTGGTGGTGCTGGAGAGCCTGTCCCCGCTGGAGCGGGCGGTGTTCGTGCTCAAGGAGGCCTTCGGATTCACCTACCAGGAGATCGCCGAGGCCCTGGACCGCACCGAAGCCGCCTGCCGTCAGGTCGGCAGCCGGGCCCGGGCGCACGTGCGCGCCGGCCGGCCGCGCTACGACGCCCCGCCCGAGCTGCGCCGCCGCGCCACCGACGAGTTCCTGGTGGCCTGCGCCGGCGGCGACCTCAACCGGATGCTCGAACTGCTCGCCCCCGACGTCACCGCCTGGACGGACGGCGGTGGGGTGATCCGCGCCGCGCTGCGGCCGGTCGTCGGTGCCGAGAACGTCGCCCGCTTCGTCCTCGGGGTGCTCGGGCAGCTCGGTGAGGGTGCCGGCGCCCGTCCGGTCCTGGTCAACGGCGAGCCCGGTGCGCTGGTCACCGTGGACGGCGCCGTCGACTCCGTGTCGGTGTTCGAATTCGCCGAGCAGCCCGACGGCACCGTGCGGATCGCCGGGATCCGCAGCGTCCGCAACCCGCACAAGCTGGCCCACCTCGCCGGTGCCGCGCCCGTGCCTCCCTCGGCCCCCGTCCCTTCCGCCGCTCCCGCTCCCGCCGACGCTCCCGCTCCCGCCCCCGGCGACGGCGCCGACCGGCCCGACCCGGCTTGACCCTCGACCAGGTCGAGCCCGCAGAGTCACCGGCATGGAGAGCGAGCTGCACAGCATCGGCGAACTGGCCCGCGCCAGCGGACTGGGCGTCGGCACCCTGCGCTACTACGACGGCGCCGAGGTGCTCACCCCCGCCTGGGTCGATCCGCAGACCGGCTACCGCTGGTACCGGCCCGGCCAGCTCGCCGACGCCCGGCTGCTGGCCAGGCTGCGCCGGGTCGGCCTGCCGCTGACGGACGTCCGCGCCGTGCTCGGCGCCGCGCCCGGCGGCGAGGAGGCCCGGCAGGTGCTCGACGCGCACCTGCGCCGTCTGGAGGACGGCCTCGCCGACGCCCGCCGCGAGCTCTCCCTGATCCACGCGATGATCGACCAGAGGGAGCAGCCGATGACCACCACCCCCGCCGGACTCCGGTTCACCGTCCCGGCCGAAGAGCTCGCGGCCGCCCTGGACGCGGTCCGCTTCGCGGTCTGCGGGGACCCGGAGCTGCCCTCGCTCGCCGGCGTGCTCTTCGAGCCCGACGGGCCGGTGCTGCGCCTGGTCGCCACAGACCGCTACCGGATGGCCCTCGCCGAGGTGTCCGCCGCCGGTGACACGCCCGAGCGGCCGGTGGCGGGCACGGTCGTCCCGACCGCGCTGGTGGACGCGCTGCGCGCGCTGCTCGGCTCGGGGGCGGCGGAGGTCGCGCTCACCCTCGGCGGCGGTCCGGTCCGGGCCGAGGTCGGGGAGCACCGGATCGAGGGCGCCGCGCTGGACTTCGACTACCCCGACCACCGGGCCGTCACCCGGCTCGCGCCGGAGCACCGGATCACCCTCTCGGCCGCCGAACTGCGGGCGGCCGTGGCGGCCGGGGCCACCCGTACCCTGCCCTCCGGCCCGGACGGCGCCGACTGCGAGGTCACCGTCCTGACCCTGACCGGGGACGGCCGCCTGACGGTCGCCGACGATCCGGCCCCCGAGGGCTACCGACTGGCCGTCAACCGGGACTTCCTGCTGGAAGCCCTCGACGCCGGCCGCCCCGGGCAGCTGCTCCTCGAACTCGGCGGCCCGATCGCCCCGCTGGCCGTCCGCACGCCCGGTCGTTCGGGCACCTTCTCCGTGCTGATGCCGGTCCGGCTGCCCGAGTCCGGCTGACCGGCGGGCCTCGCCGGGGCTCTGGAAGGATCACCGCATGAGCCCGCACCCCGACGCCCCCGACGCCCCTGCCTCGGACGTCCCTGCACTTGACGCCCCCGGCTCCGAAGCCCCCGGCTCCGGGGTCCACGTCCCCGCGGAGCACGTCCCCGCGGAGCACGTCCCCGCGGAACAGGTCCGCACGGTCCACGTCCCGGCCCCCGGCGGCGGCCGGCTGTGGGCGGAGCGCCGAGGAGCCGGCAGCCCGGTGGTGCTGCTGCACGGCTCCGGCATGGACTCCCGGCTGTGGGACGCCGTCGCCCCGGCGCTCGCCCGCCACCACGACGTGATCCGCTACGACGCCCGCGGCCTCGGCCGCTCCAGCACGCCGGAGCAGGCCTTCGACGACGTCGCGGACCTGGGCGCCGTCCTGGACCACTTCGGTCTGCCCGGTGCCGCGCTGGTCGGTCTGAGCATGGGCGGGGAGACCGCCCTGGACTTCGCCCTCGCCCACCCCGACCGGGTCACCGCGCTCGGCCTGGTCGGCGCCTCGGTCAGCGGCCACGACTGGCCGCCGTCCCCGGAGACCACCGCCTACGCCGAGGCCCGGCGCCGTGGCGACGCGGCGGAGCTGGCCGAGCTGGAGCTCTCCGTCTGGGCCGCCCTGGGCCGCGGCGCACCGGGCGGCGAGCTGATCGCGGCGATGGTCGAGGAGAACGCGGCCCGCCGGATCGTCAGCGAGCACCACCTCGCGGGCGCCCCGGCCCGGGCGGCCGAGCCGCTCCTGGGCACGGTCGCCGCGCCCACCCTGGTCGTCCACGGCGACCGCGACCACCCGGAGATCGCGGCGATCGCCCGGCGGCTCGCCGACGACATCCCCGGCGCCCGCGGCCACCTCGTCCCGGACGCCGACCACTACCTCCCGCTGCGCACCCCCGAACGGCTCATCGAGCTCCTCCTCGCCCATCTGGCCTGACCGCCCGGTCCGCCCGGCCCCGGCCGCGCCCCGACGGGGACGCGCGCGTTTGCTGCCGCTAGCACCCTGCTTGCATTTGCAAGCGGGGTGTTGCAGGCTGTCCGCATGGCCTCACTGAACGTCGGCTCGCTGGGCGAGTACATCCGCGAGCAGCGCCGCAACGCCCAGTACTCGCTGCGGCAGCTGGCGGAGGCCGCCGGCGTGTCCAACCCGTACCTCAGCCAGATCGAGCGCGGGCTGCGCAAGCCGAGCGCGGAGATCCTCCAGCAGATCGCCAAGGCGCTGCGGATCTCGGCGGAGACGCTGTACGTCCAGGCCGGGATCCTGGAGGAGCGGCGGGGCGAGGGCCTGGAACTGCGGGCCTCGATCCTGGCCGATCCGCTGATCAACGAGCAGCAGAAGCAGGCGCTGCTCGCGGTCTACGACGCCTTCCTCAAGGAGAACGCCGCGTCGGCACCCACCCCGACGACCGACGGCCCAGCCACCCAGAACATCCACCGGGAGGACCGGTAACCATGCCCATCACCGACGAGATCAAGAAGACCCTCAGCGACCCGACCCCGCTGTACGCCCTGGCCGGCGCCGGGGACCTCGCGTACGAGAAGCTGCGCGAGGTGCCGGGCCGGGTCGAGGCGCTGGCGGCGGACCGCAAGGGCGCTCAGGAGAAGGCCACCGCCACGCTCCAGGAGGCGCAGTCGCTGCTGACCGGGGCGCAGGCCAAGGTCACCGAGACCGTCACCGGCATGCCGACGGACCTCAAGGCCCTGCAGGAGCGGGCCCAGGGCTTCGCGCTGCAGCAGGTGGCCCGCGCGGTCGAGCTGGCGGTGAAGGCCAAGGAGACCTACGACGAGCTGGCCGAGCGCGGCAAGGTCGTGGTGGACAAGGCCCGCCCGGGAGCCTCGGAGGAGGGCGAGCCGTCCGAGCGGCCCGAGCTGACCGTGGAGCCGGTTGAGGTCGTGGAGCCGGTCGAGGTCGCGGAGCCGGCCGAGCCCGCGCCGGCCGCGGAGGGCGGCGCCGAGCCCGCCCCGAAGAAGCCCTCCCGGGCCCGCAAGGGCGCCGCCGACGCCGCGGAGTGACGTGGTGCCCCGAGGGGCACAGTAGGTGACCGTGGGACGTTGACCCCGTCGTGGACGGTCGTCGTGCCAGGATGGGCGGCGGTCGCAGTGCCGGAGTCGAGAGCAGAGGAGATCGAAATGGTCGGAGTGTTGCAGATTCTGGCCTTTTCCTATCTGAACCCGATCTGGTGGGCGACCATCGCCATCCTCGGCTACAAGCTGTTCGCCCTGGCCGACGCGGCCACCCGCCGGGAGGACGCCTACCGGGCGGCCGACAAGAAGACCAAGGGCTTCTGGGTGGCGATCCTGGCGATCTCCTTCGGCTGGGACTTCCTGTTCGGGGTGAACTTCTTCACCGGCATCGGCACCCTGGCCGGTCTGGTCGCCTCGATCGTCTACGTGGTGGACGTCCGCCCGGCGATCCGGGCACTGACCGGAGGCAACGGGGGCCGGGGCGGTCGGAGCAACACCGGTCCGTACGGCCCCTGGTAGCCCCGGCGGCGGACGACGCGGCGGCCCGGGCGGGGAGTTCTGC
>NZ_JBHXTL010000096.1:0-39807 GCF_042677365.1 Kitasatospora sp. NPDC127116 | reverse complement strand
GGGTTCGCCGACGCGTGAGGTGTACTTCGACAATGTGCGGATTCCCGCGGACCGGATGATCGGTGCGGAGGGGACGGGTTTCGCGACGGCGATGAAGACGCTGGACCACACGCGGGTGACGATCGCGGCGCAGGCGGTGGGGATCGCGCAGGGGGCGCTGGACTACGCGAACGGGTACGTGCGGGAGCGCCGGCAGTTCGGGAAGGCGATCGCGGAGTTCCAGGGGGTCCAGTTCATGCTGGCGGACATGGCGATGAAGCTGGAGGCGGCGCGGCAGCTGACGTACGCGGCGGCGGCGAAGTCGCAGCGCGGGGACGCGGATCTGACGTTCTTCGGTGCGGCGGCGAAGTGTTTCGCGTCGGACGCGGCGATGGAGATCACGACGGACGCGGTGCAGTTGCTGGGCGGGTACGGGTACACCCGGGACTATCCGGTGGAGCGGATGATGCGGGATGCGAAGATCACGCAGATCTACGAGGGCACCAACCAGGTCCAGCGGATCGTGATGGCCCGCAACCTCCCGTAACCCCACCCCGACGTGCACATACGGCCCCCGACCGCCCGTCCGCGGTCGGGGGCCGTATGTCGTCCGGCATCGAACCGTCCTGGACGCGGCCCCTGTGACGGTGTCATAAATGATCGTCAACTCACGGGCAGCACAAGACGATTGCGAGAGATCGACGATCATGGGCAGCACCCCCGAGCAGCACCCCGCCGGCAAGGTCTGGCTGATCACCGGCGCCAACTCCGGCTTCGGCCGGGCGCTCACCGAGGCCGCGCTGGCGGCCGGCGACACCGTCGTGGCCGCCGCCCGGCGCCCCGAGACGCTGGCGGAGCCGGCCGCCGCGCACCCGGACCGGCTGTTCCCGGTCCGGCTGGACGTCACCGACCAGGAGCGGATCGCGGCCGTCGTCGCGGAGACCGTCCAGCGGCACGGCCGGATCGACGTCCTGGTCAACAACGCCGGGCGCGGGCTGATCGGCGCCGTCGAGGAGTCCACCGACCGCGAGCTGCGGGACCTGATGGAGCTGCACTTCTTCGGCCCGGCCGCACTCACCCGGGCCGTGCTGCCGCACCTGCGGGCCCGGGGCTCGGGCGCGGTGGTGCAGATGAGCAGCATGGGCGGCCGCTTCAGCTTCCCCGGCGTGGGCGCCTACTCGGCCACCAAGTTCGCGCTGGAGGGGCTGTCCGAGGCGCTGGCCAAGGAGGTGGCCGGCTTCGGGGTCAAGGTGCTGATCGTCGAGCCCGGCGCGTTCCGGACCGGCTTCGCGGGCGGCGACGCGCTCGCCCACAGCGCCCCGATCGAGGCGTACGAGCCGATCGTCGGCCCGGTCCGCACCGGGCTGCCGGACAGCGACGGCAAGCAGGCCGGCGACCCGGCGAGGGCCGCCGAGGCGATCCTGGCCGCGCTGGCCGCCGAGCACACCCCGCTGCGGCTCGCGCTCGGCAGCGACGCGGTCGACGGCGTCCTCGGCACCCTCGACGAGGCGCGGCGGGAGACCGAGACGTGGGCGGCGGTCGGCCGCGGCACCGACTTCCCGGCCGGCGAGTAGCCCACCGGGCGGCGGGGGCCCCGGCCCGGTCGATGGAGGGCCCCGTCCCCGGTCGGTGGAGGGCCGCGCGACGAAATCCGCGCGACGGCGGGCAGCCGCGCTCCGTAGGCTGCCCGCCATGTCCTCCGCGCCCACCAGGCCCTCCGTGCTCAGCCTGGCCCCCATCACCCCCGAGAACGTCGACGCCGCCCTCGCCCTGCGGGTCCGCCCCGACCAGGAGGCCCTGGTGGCGCCGGTGGTGAAGTCGCTGGCCGAGGCGTACGCGTACGGGGAGGCCGCCTGGCCCCGGCTGATCCTGGACGACGGGCGGCCGGTCGGCTTCGTGATGGCCTTCTTCGACCTCACCTTCTACCCCGACCGCCCCGGCGACCGCCCCCGCTCCGGCCTGTGGCGGCTGCTGATCGACGCCGAGCGGCAGCGCGGCGGCTACGGCCGCTTCGCCGTCGAGCAGGTCTGCGCCGAGATCCGCCGCCGCGGCGGATCCCGCGTCACCGTCACCCACCACACGGGCCCGGACGGCCCGGAGGAGTTCTACGCCCGTCTCGGCTTCCGCCCGACCGGCGAGCTGAGCGGCGGCCAGACCGTCGCCGAACTGGACCTCCCGCCGCTCAGCTGAGCAGCGCCGCGGCCTGCTCCCGGGCCTGCCGCAGCCAACCGGCGCGCTCGGCGTCGGAGGAGTCGGTGACCGTGCGGAACACCGTCCGCCGCACCTCGGCGACCCCGACGTACGGCAGCACGCAGGCCGCCCAGATCCGCTCCAGCGGGTCGCCGAACTCCTCGCGCTCGCGGGCCTCCGGGGTGTCCGAGGTGTTCAGCACCAGCGCCCGGCCGGCCCGCAGCAGCCCGGCCGGCTCGCCGTCGGCCGTCCCGAGCTTGTACGCGACGCCGGGCACCAGCACCCGCTGCACCCAGCCGGTGAGCACCGCGGGCGGCATGCCCCACCAGTTGGGGTGGATCAGCACCAGCGCGTCCAGGGCGGCCACCTCGGCGCGGTGCAGGGCGAGGACCGGATCCCCGGACCGCTCCGCCGCGGTCACCGTGCCGGTCTCCTCGGCGGCCAGCAGCGGCGCGAAGCCCTCCGCGTACAGGTCGTGGGCGCGCACCCGGCAGCCGCGCCCCCGCAGTTCGTCCACCACGGCCCCGTACAGCGCGTGGTTGAAGCTCCCCGGCCGCGGATGCGCCAGGTAGACCCCGATCGTGCTCATCTTCCGTCCCCCTCGGGCTGGTTGGCCGGACCGATGGTAGGCGCGTGCCCCGCTGTCGCGCACCCGGCAAGGATCCGCCGGACACGCCCCGGGTCCGGTCGGCCGCCCGGTAGGGTCCGGGGCCATGACCGAGCCGGACTTCCTCACCGAGACCAGGGCGTTCTACGACGCCGTCGCCACCGAGTACACCGAGCTCTTCCGGGACGCGTTGGACCGCATGCCGATGGACCGGGCGATGCTGGGGCTCTTCGCCGACCTGGTCCGCGCCGAGCGGCCGGGCGGCAGGACGGCCGAACTCGGCTGCGGCCCGGGCCGGATGACCGGCCCGCTGCACCGGCTCGGCGTGGACGTGCACGGGATCGACCTCTCGCCGCGGATGGTCGAGCTCGCCCGGCAGGCCCACCCGGAGGTGCCGTTCAGCGTCGGTTCGATGTTCGACCTCCCCTTCCGGGACGGGGAGCTGACCGGCGTGGTGGCCTGGTACTCGATCATCCACACCCGGCGGAGCGGCTGCCCGAGGTGTTCGCCGAGTGCGCCCGGGTGCTCGCCCCCGGCGGCCACCTGATGCTCGCCTTCCAGGTCGGCGACCTGCCGTCGCGCCAGGAGCGCCCCTTCGGCCACCCGGTGTCGCTGGACTTCCGCCGGCTGCGGCCGGAGCACGTCGAGGAGCTGGTGCGGGAGGCGGGCCTGCCGGTCACCTCCCGTACGGTCCGTGAGCCGGAGGGGGACGAGAAGACCCCGCAGGCCTATCTGCTGGCCCGCAGGCCGAAGGGCTGAGGCCCTCCTGCGCGGCCTCCGGTGCGGTCTTCCGGGCAGTCTTCCGTGCGGCCTTCTACGCGGCCTCGGACGAGGACGGCGGCTGCCCGGAGGCGGTCGCGATCACCTCGTCCAGCACCTCGCGGGAGCGCAGCAGGTCGCTGATCGTCCGGTCGATCCGTTCGCGCTCCGCGGTGAGCTCCTCGACCAGCAGCGGGGTGGCGACCTCGTTCGGGCTGCCGTCGGAGTCCCGCATGCAGGGGAGGATCTTGTAGATGGTCCGGCTGTGCAGCCCGGCCGCGAACAGCTCCTGGATGTGCACCACCCGGTCGACGGCGGCCTCCGGGTACTCGCGGTGGCCGCCCTCGGTGCGGCGGGCGGCGAGCAGGCCCTGCTGCTCGTAGTAGCGCAGCGAGCGTTCGCTCACACCCGTCCGACGGGCCAGTTCACCGATCCGCATGCCGCCCACCCCGTCCCCGTGCCGCACAGAGGCCTGAACCTGACATCGATGTTAGCTTCCCGGTCTCGCTCCGGGGCGGAAACCGGATAACACAGCCGCGTCCGGCCGCGCCCGACCGGGGGCAGCGCGCGCCGAACAGGTGATCGTGCCATCATCCCTGCATGTCTTCCAACGTTTTCTTCGACATCACGATCAACGACGAGCCGGCCGGCCGGATCGTCTTCAAGCTGTACGACGACGTCGTTCCCAAGACCGCCCAGAACTTCCGCGAGCTGGCCACCGGCCAGAACGGCTTCGGCTACGCGGGCTCCGGCTTCCACCGCGTGATCCCGGCCTTCATGCTCCAGGGCGGTGACTTCACCAACCACAACGGCACCGGCGGCAAGAGCATCTACGGCGAGAAGTTCGCGGACGAGAACTTCCAGATCAAGCACGACCGCCCGGGCCTGCTCTCGATGGCCAACGCCGGCCGCAACACCAACGGCTCGCAGTTCTTCATCACCACCATCGTCACCGACTGGCTGGACGGCAAGCACGTCGTCTTCGGCGAGGTCGTCGAGGGCATGGACCTGGTCAAGAAGATCGAGGGCCTCGGCTCGCAGAGCGGCCGCACCTCGGCCAAGATCTCCATCGCCGCCTCCGGCGAGGTCAAGTAGTCGCCGTCGCCACTGGCACGCACCGCCCCGGAGCGGGACGTCGGATCTTCCGGCCTCCTGCTCCGGGGCGGTTTCGTATCCGCTCGCCGTACCCGCTCGCGTACCCGCCCCGAGCCCGTTTCCGCGCCGCCCCCGCATCCGTCCCGGGCCCGTTCCCGCGCCGGGCCGCGGTGCGGCGGGCAGGGTAGCCGGGAGCGCCGCCGTCCGGGCCGGAACCGGGCAATCGTGCGGCCTTCCTTTGCCGGGGCCCTACGCTCGACTTCTCGGACGCGGCCCAAGACGCGGCCGAACTCGACTCTGCGGCAAGGTGGTTGACCGATGGTGGAGCAGGGCGCCGACGACGGCGAGGTGACCTACGAACAGGTGACGGTGGTCTCCCTGGCCGGCTGCGAGCCGGTCGGCCCGGCGCGGTTCGCCGTCCGGGTCGTCCGCGAGGGCATGACCGTCAAGCGGGTGGCCGGCTACTGGGTGCGCTGGGACGAGCGGTGGGGCGCGGAGGAGGTCCGCCACCACGCCCGCTGGATCGCGGACGAGGAGTACGTGCGGCCGGACACCGGCAGCCTGGACGGCACCCTCGCGGTGATGGTCGCCGCGTACTGGACGGATCCGACGGGCGCCTTCCCGCGCCGCCCGGGCACCGAGACGGTGGTGACCTTCCGGCCGGGCGAGACCGAGCACGAGCTGGTGCTTGAGCAGCCCGCCCCGGTCGTCCAGGCCGCCGCGGCCCCGTACCGCCCGGCCTCGCTCTCGGTGCAGCTGACCCACGCGAGGTGGCTGAGCGGCGACGGGCAGCCGATCCACTACGGCTTCTCGGGCGCCACCGAGGCGGCCGGCGGCGAGGGGGAGTGGCTGGTCCGCTTCCCGGAGTGCGGCACCGGGCTGCTGCCGTTCGTCTAGGCCGTTCCCTCGCCACCGGTGCGTCCGGCGCGTTCAGGAGGGGCTCGGGGCGGGCCGGGCCGGTGCCGGGCGGGCCCACCGGCCGCCCGTCCGCATCCCCACCTTGCGCGCCGGGACGCCGGCCCAGACCTCCCCGGGGCCGGTCGAGCGGGTGAGCACCGCGTTGGCGCCGACTACGGTGCCCGCGCCGACGGTCAGCACGCCCTCCTTGCACACCACCTTGGCGCCGGCGCACAGCACCGCGCCGTCCTCGACCACCACCCGCCGCATCGCGCTCTCCTCCTGCGGTACCCACGGGTCGGCCCGGCCGATGGTCACGCCGTTGTAGAGCGTCACGCCGGCGCCGAGGGTGGTGTACGGGTGCAGCACGGTGCCGAAGCCGCGGTGGAAGACGAGCAGTCCGGGCCCGATCTCGCAGGCGGCGGGCACCTCCATCCCGTAGAGCGCGAGCGCCTCCTGGACCAGGCGGCCCAGGAGGCGGTGGCGACGGCGGTGGATCAGCGCGGTGACGAGTGGCATCCACCCATTGTGTCGACACGGTCGCACAAAGTCGCGGACTACTTGAAGTCCGGCACCGCGGTGTCGTTCTTGAAGGCGGCGAAGAGCTGCTTGGACTTGTTGGCGTCCCACAGCACGGCGGACTCGCCGGTCTTGGTCCGGTAGTCCGGGTTGCCTATCGGCACGGTCAGCGACTTGCCGCTGCCGCCGTTGACGTCCTTCATGGCGAGGAAGAGCGAGCCGAGGTCGGTCAGGCCGCAGTCCTCGTCGACGATCAGGGTGCCGAGCGCCGAGTCGACCAGCGGGTAGAAGGTGAACGGGTTCATCAGGTTGCCGGGGGAGGCGGCCTGGTGGGCCAGGGCGCCGAGGAACTTCTGCTGGTTGCGCATCCGGCCGAGGTCCTGGTCGGCCATCTGGTGGCGCTGGCGGACGAAGGCCAGCGCCTGCTTGCCGGTGAGGGTCTGGTCGCCGGCCTTGAGGTCGAGGCCGGAGTCCTTGTCCTGGACGTCCTGGTCGATCTTCATCTCGACGCCGCCGATCGAGTCGACGATGCCGACGAAGCCGCCGAAGCCGATCTCGGCGTAGTGGTCGATCCGCAGGCCGGTGTTCTGTTCGACGGTCTGGACCAGCAGCCGGCCGCCGCCGTTGCCGAAGGCCGAGTTGATCTTCGCGGTGGTGCCCTTGACCGGCTTGCCGTTGCTGCCCGGGTGGTCGGGGATCGGCACCCAGGAGTCGCGCGGGATGCTCATCAGGGTGTTCCCGTTGTCCCCGACGTGCAGGATCATCATCGAGTCGCTGCGCTTGCCCTCGGTGTCGTGCCCGGTGTGCAGGTCGTCCTGCTCGGCGTCGGTGAGGCCCTGGCGGCTGTCGGAGCCGACGATCAGCCAGTTGGTGCCCTTGCCCGCGGCCGGGCGGCCGGGGTAGTCGGCGAGCACGTTCTCGTGGTTGAGCTTGGAGTCCGCCCAGAACCAGGTGGAGACGGCGGTCACCATGACGGCGATCAGCACGCCGAAGACCGACCACTTCACGATCCGCCGCCGCGGCCAGCGCCGGGCCTGGGCGCCGGGCGGGCGGGTGCCGCCGGGCCCGCCGGGCCCGCCGGGGCGGCCCTGGCCACCGGGGCCACCGGGCCCGCCGTGAGCACCGTGGCCTGCGGCACCGCCGGGAGCACCGCCGGGTGCGCCGGGACGGCCTCCGGGTGCGCCGGCCCCCTGCGGGGGGACGCCGCCGAGCCGGGAGGGCCCCGGCTGCCCGGGCTGTCGCGGCTGCCGTGGCGCGGCCGCCCCCGGCCCGCGCGGGTTCAGCGAGGACGGCAGCGGCGGCTCGGCCGCGCCGCCCCCGCCGTTTCCGCCGTACGGGTTCCCGCCGCCCCCCGGGCGGCCCTCCTGCCACGTGTTCATGCCGACGAGGATGCCCGACCCCGGTCGGGCTGACTCCCCCCGGGGGGTCCACCGGGCTTCTTGTAGCAGTTTTGATGCACGTGCCGGATCGTTCCGCCGCAACGTCCGGACACCCGGTGTTCCAGCTGCTGAAACGTTTCTTGACCAGCCCGAACACAGCGTGTTTGCATTCCAGGCATGGATCAGCGTTGGGCACTCACGCGTCGGCGGCACGTCGACCTGCGGCGCGGTGTGGCCTGTTCGCTCTGTCGCGGCTGACGCGCGCCCGCCGAATCCCCGTACCCGCCGCACGTCCGCCGGCACAGCGCCCCCGCCACAGCGCCCCCGGTGCACGTCCGCCGGCACAGCGCCCGCGGTGCCGCCCCGGCACCGGCCCCCGTCCGCGGCGCCCTCCCCCGCCGCACCCGGCCGGAACCCGCCGCCCCGCGCCGCCCCGCTTCCACCCAGAGGTGAACCCATGGCCGTCGTCCTGTCCGTTTCCGGCTCCCCTTCCCCCACCTCCCGCACCACCCGCCTGCTGCGCCACGTCGACGCGCGGCTGGCGGAGCGCGGCCACCACGTCGTCCCCTTCGAAGCCCGCAGCCTGCCCGCGCACGCCCTGCTGTCGGGCGACTTCGACCACCCCGAGATCGTCGCCGTCACCGAGCTGTTCGCCCGCGCCGACGGCGTGGTCGTCGGCACCCCCGTCTACAAGGCCGCCTACTCGGGCCTGCTGAAGGCCCTGCTGGACGTGCTCCCGCAGTACGCGCTGGCCGGCAAGGCCGTCCTGCCGCTCGCCACCGGCGGCTCGCCCGCGCACGTCCTCGCGGTGGACTACGCGCTGCGCCCGGTGCTCAGCTCGATGGGCGCCGACCACATCACCCAGGGCTGGTTCGTGCTCGACCGCCACATCACCGCCCGGGAGGACGGGACGACCCTGGTGGAGCGCGAGACCGAAGCCCTGCTGGTCCCGGTCGTGGAGGGCTTCGCCACGGCACTGGAGCGGCTGGCCGCAACCGCGCTGACGAGCTGACGGACCGCCGCCGCGGCCCGTACGGGGCGTCCCCGAGACGGGCCGCGGCTACCCCTAGGGGGAGCGGCGCCGCGGCCCGTAGAACCTTGGTTGAGCGGCTTCATTCCGGCGGATGACGAGCCGACGGCCGTCGACTCCTAACGTGGTTCACACATCCCCACCCGCCAGGAAGCGGCCCGGTTGCGTCGGGTCCGGTGGCCAGGTCCACCGGGAGGGTGGAGACAACTCCCGGTCGAGGACTACCGCCTGCGCCATGTCATGAGGCGGGCGGGCCCGCGAGGCTGGGGGCCAACGGGTGAGCGCATCTTCCTTAGGAGAGTCCAGTGACGACGGCAGCAGCAGCCGTGTACGACCCCCAGCTTCCCGGCGGAGCGTCAGCCGTCGCCGCGTCGGCCCGTCAGGTCACCAAGGCGTACGGTTCGGGCGAGACCAGGGTGACCGCGCTCGACTCCGTCGACGTGGACATCCAGCGCGGCCGGTTCACCGCGATCATGGGTCCCTCGGGCTCCGGCAAGTCCACCTTGATGCACTGCCTGGCGGGCCTCGACACGGTCACCTCCGGCCGGATCCGGATCGGCGACACCGAGATCACCGGCCTCAAGGACAAGCAGCTCACCAGACTCCGGCGCGACAAGATCGGCTTCATCTTCCAGGCGTTCAACCTGCTCCCGACCCTGAGCGCGCTGGAGAACATCACGCTCCCGATGGACATCGCCGGCCGCAAGCCCGACCAGGCCTGGCTGGACCAGGTGGTGGAGACGGTCGGCCTGTCCGGCCGGCTCAAGCACCGCCCCTCCCAGCTCTCCGGCGGCCAGCAGCAGCGCGTCGCGGTGGCCCGGGCGCTGGCCGCCCGCCCCGAGATCATCTTCGGGGACGAGCCCACCGGGAACCTGGACTCCCGCTCCAGCGCCGAGGTGCTGACCTTCCTGCGCCGCTCGGTGGACGAGCTGGGCCAGACCATCGTGATGGTCACCCACGACCCGGTCGCCGCCGGCTACGCGGACCGCGTGCTCTTCCTCGCCGACGGCGTGATCGTGGACGAGATGCACGCGCCCACCGCCGACTCCGTCCTCGAACGCATGCGCCGTTTCGACGGCAAGCGCACCAGCTGAGCGGCGGGACGACTCCATCATGCTGCTCAAGACCTCACTGCGGAGCTTCTTCGCCCACAAGGGCCGGATGGCGCTCTCGCTCATCGCCGTCGTGCTGTCGGTGGCCTTCGTCTCCGGCACCCTGGTGTTCTCCAACACCGCCACCGGCACCTTCGACAAGCTCTTCGCCGCGACCGCCTCCGACGTCTCGGTCAATCCGCCCAAGCCGGCCGAGGACGAGGAGCAGCAGGCCGCCGTCAAGCCGCCGACCGTCCCGGTCGCGCTGGAGCGGCAGGTCGCCGCGCTGCCCGGGGTGAAGAGCGCCGTCGGCCAGGTCCTGGTCGAGAACGCCGTGCTGATCGACCCGGCCACCAACAAGCTGGTCGGCCCGACCACCGGCGCGCCCACCCTGCTCGGCAACTGGACGGACACCCCGGCCAACCCGCTGAAGGTCACCTCCGGCCGCACCCCGCGCGGCCCGACCGAGCTGCTGCTGGACGCGGACACCGTGAAGAAGGCCAAGCTCGGCCTCGGCGGCCGGCTCAGGGTCGAGAACCCCCTCGGCCGGCACGACTTCACCATCGTCGGCATCGGCACCTTCACCACCACCAACCCGGGCGCGGCGCTCGCGTTCCTGGACACCCCGACCGCCCAGCAGGTGCTGCTCGGCGAGCAGGCCTTCAGCACCGTCGAGGCGTACGGCGACGGCAGCCGCGGCAACGACCGGCTCAAGGCGGACGTGCAGTCCGCGCTCGGCGGCGGGTACCTGGTGAAGACGGCGGCCGAGCAGAAGGCGGACCGCACCGAACAGGTCGGCAAGGGCCTGGACTTCATGAAGTACGCGATGCTCGGCTTCGCCTTCGTCTCGGCGATCGTCGGCGCTTTCCTGATCGTCAACACCTTCTCGATGCTGGTCGCCCAGCGCACCCGGGAGATCGGCCTGCTGCGCGCCATCGGCGGCAGCCGGCGGCAGGTCAACCGCTCGGTGCTGGTCGAGGCGCTGATCCTGGGCGTGCTCGGCTCGACCCTCGGGGTCGCGGCCGGCCTGGGCGTGGCGGTCGGCCTGATCAAGCTGATGACCGCGATCGGCATGGACCTGGAGGCGGCCGACCTGCGGATCGGGCCGGACGTGTTCGTCGCCGGGTACGCGCTGGGCATCGTGGTCACCCTGGTCGCGGCCTGGTTCCCGGCCCGCCGGGCGAGCCGGATCTCGCCGATGGCCGCCCTGCGCGACCACGGCACTCCGGCCGAGGACCGCGCCAACCTGGTCCGTACCGTCCTCGGCCTGCTGCTGACGGCCGGCGGCGGCGCCCTGCTGGTGCTCGGCGCGCGGGCGGAGAAGGCGGCCGCCGGCGGCCAGTACCTGGGCCTGGGCGTGGTGCTCACCCTGATCGGCTTCGTGGTGCTCGGCCCGCTGCTGGCCTCGGCCGTCGTCCGGGTGCTCGGCGCGCTGCTGCCGGCGCTGTTCGGGCCGTCCGGCAAGCTCGCCCAGCGCAACGCGATGCGCAACCCGCGCCGCACCGGCGCCACCGCCGCCGCGCTGATGATCGGCCTGGCGCTGGTGATCGCCTCCGCGGTGTTCAGCTCCTCGGCCGTCACCTCGACCAGCGCGCAGATCGACAAGTCGGTGGGCGCGGACTACATCATCTCCGGTGGCCGCACCGCGATCACGCCCGAGATGCTGGCCGCCGTCGAGCGGACCCCGGGCATCGACCACATCACCACCCAGCGGTTCTTCGCCGCCAAGGTCCGGCTGTCGGACGGGCAGCAGGCCAAGACCCCGCTGACCGCGGTCCCGCCGTCCTTCTTCGGCACCGACTTCCGGCCGACCGTCGACTCCGGTGCGGTGGACTCGCTCCAGCGCGGCTCGCTGGGGATCGGCGCCGCCTTCGCCAAGGACCACAACCTGAAGGTCGGCGACCAGGTCACCGTCGACTACGGCCAGGGCCGCAGCCAGGCGCTGCCGGTCGGCGCGGTCCTCGGCAAGGGCGACCTGTTCGGCGGCGGCTCCTTCGTCGCCATGGACACCATGGCGAAGGCGGTCCCGGCCGCCGAGCAGCCGCCGGTGTGGACCTTCTTCGCCAAGGCCGCCCAGGGCGCCGACGTCCAGAAGACGCTGACCGCGCTGGAGGACGGGCTGAAGGAGTACCCGCAGCTGACCATCAAGGACCGGGCCGGCTACAAGGAGCTCGCCCAGTCCCAGATCAACACCCTGCTCTACCTGATCTACGGGCTGGTCGCCCTCTCGATCACGGTCGCGGTGCTCGGCGTGGTCAACACCCTGGCGCTGTCGGTGGTGGAGCGGACCCGCGAGATCGGCCTGCTGCGGGCGATCGGGCTCTCCCGCCGCCAGCTGCGCCGGATGATCCGGCTGGAGTCCGTGGTGATCGCGCTGTTCGGCGCCGTCCTCGGCACCGGACTGGGCCTCGCCTGGGGCGTCACCGTCCAGGGGGTGCTGCGGGACCAGGGCCTGGGGACGCTCTCCGTCCCGACCACCATGGTGGCGATCACGCTGGTCTCCTCGGTGCTGATCGGCCTGTTCGCCGCGCTCGTCCCGGCCTTCCGGGCCGGACGCATGAACGTCCTCGCGGCCATCGCGACGGACTGAGCCGGCTCCGGGGTCGCCGGGCCCCGGAGCACGGGGGAGACGGGGGGAACGGGGGGAACGGGGGGGACGGGGGACCAGGGCCGGGTGCGCACAGCACCCGGCCCCGGTGCCGTTCCCCGCCCCTTGCCGGGAGGCCGCCGCCGAGGTGCGTTCCGTTTCCCCCGGGCTGGGATGATCGTCCGATGTTCCCCTCGGACGCCCCGCCGCTGCCCAGCGCCGCGCCCCTTACCAGTGCCGCCGCCACCCGCTGGCGCGCCGCCCGGACCGCCTGGCGGCTGGACAGCCGGTGGCTCGCGCTGCTGCCGGTCGCCTTCCTGGCCCTGGCCGCCGCGGTGGAGCCGGACAGCGGAGGGGCCTGCAACGCCCAGGGCATCTGCCGGGAGACCTGGGGCGAGACCCTGGCCCTCTGGACGCTGCTGGCCGAGGCCGTCCTGCTGGTCGGCCGGCCCCGCGTCCGGCCGCTCGTCCCGGTCGCCGCCCTGGCCCTGTTCTGGTACCTCCCGAACGGCCTGGTCACCCCGCTCGCCCGCTGGTCCGCCGTGCTGCTGCACCTGCTGCTGGCCGCCGTCCTGATCGGCGCCGACCTCGGCCGCCGCCGCGCCCGCCATCAGCTCGACGAACTGATGGCCCCGCCCGTCCCCTTCCCCTGGACGGCCGCCGGCGCGCCCTCGCCCGTCCACCCCCCGCACGCGCCGGTCGGGCGGCGGGTGCTCGGCGTGCTGTTCCTGGTCGCCGCCGCCGCGCTGCCGTTGTACGGCCTGTGGGCGCAGTCCCAGCAGGAGGAGCGGGACGGCGCGGCCGTGCGGGTCACCGGCACCGCGGGGGAGTTCGACCGGGACGGCCTGCTGACCGTCCACTACCAGGACCCCCACCGCGGTGACGTGACGGTCGCCGCGCCGCCCGGCGCCGCCGCCGGGCCCACCGCGAAGCTGGACGTGTGGTGGGCCGAGCGACCGCAGCCGGGCCAGGCGATCCCGCTGCTGCTGGACGGCGACCGGGTCCGCGCGCTGGGCGACGACTACGACCTGTCCGGCGGGGCGCTCCTCGGCGGCCTGCTCGCCCTGCCCGGCCTGCTGCTGCTCGGCTCCGCCCTGGCCCACGACGTCCGCCGCACCCGGCCGGCCTTCGAGGGCACCGCTCCCGCCCTGGCCGTCCGGGTCCGGGCCGACGCCCAGGGCGACCTGCTGGTGCTCCCGGTGGACGGCCCGGCGGACGGGCCCGCGCTGTGGCGGCTGAAGGAGTGGGAGCGCTACTACTGGGCCCGGGAGGGCCACCCGGACATGCCGGACCGCCCGGGCCCCGGCTGGCTGCCCGAGCACCCCGACCTGGAGGGCTACGAGGAGGACTACCCCGAGTCGGGACCGCCGCACGACCCGGCGGAGGAGGAGTACGGCGAGCTCTTCGAGCGCGCCACCCCGGACCAGGCCGCCGCCTGGCTGGCCCGGGCCGGCCGCAGCGTCCCGGCCGTGCTGTACCGCGGCCCGGACGGCCCCGACCAGCAGCTCCTGGTCCGCCCGGCCCTGCTGGACGGCGACCCGCACCGGGTGGCCTCCGTGGTCGCGCCCGTCGCCCGGGCCCCGCGGCTCGGCCGGCGCTCCGGGCGCTACCGCGAGCGCGAGCTGGCCGTCGCCGCGCTGACCGCCGAGACCGTCGCCGCCGCCCCCGAGGCCGGCTCGGACGCCCGGCCGCTGGACGCCTGCCGCTGGGAGATGCCGCTGCCGCTGCGGGCGGCGGCCGGACCGCTGGCGGCGCTGCTGGTCGTCGCCGCCGTCGTGCTGCTCGACGACGACGGCTGGTGGGAGGGGCTGGTGCGCCCGCTGTGGATCGGCTCGCTGGCGATCCACGCCTGCGCCCAGACGTTCTCCTGGCAACTGGTGGCCGACCGCGACGGCCTGCGGGTGGCCACCGCGCTGCGCACCCGCAGCTACCGCTGGGCGGAGATCTCGGCGGCGGCGGTGCACCGGAGCCTGCTGACGATCCGGCTGCGCGGCGGCCGGGAGTTCTCCTTCTTCAGCCGCCCGGCGGCCCGGCTGGCCGCCTTCTTCGGCGGGCGGTACGACCCGGCGGCGGTGGCCCGGACCGTCGCCACCGCCGCCCACCGCCCCGACCTGCGGCCGGCGCAGGCCCTGCCGGACCGGCTGGGCGGCCCCCAGCACCTGGTGAACCGGCTCGCGCTGACCGGTTACGCGGTGTTCACCGTCGCTCACTACGCACTCTGAACCCACCCCGGACCGGCACCGGATCCACACCGCTTCCGGCCCGCGCGTAAGGGGGAGTACGGTGTTCTTGATCACAGCACCGGTGCCGCGCCGCGAGGCGTCCCCGGCCGCCCAGACCGGGACAAGACGGGGACGCGTCCGCACCGGTACGGTTGGCCCCGATGAACACCAAGGCTGCTGAGGAGCTGCCGGCTGTTTCCGTGATCATGCCGGTGCTCAACGAGGAACGTCACCTGCGCACGGCGGTCCGCCGCATCCTGGACCAGGAGTACCCCGGGCCGATGGAGGTGGTGATCGCCCTCGGCCCCTCCACCGACCGCACCGCGGAGATCGCGGCCGAGCTGGTGGCCGAGGACCCGCGGGTGCGGACGGTGGCTAACCCCACCGGCCGGACGCCGGCCGGGCTGAACGCCGCGATCCGGGGCTCACGGCACCCGATAGTCGTGCGCGTGGACGGCCACGGCCTGCTCACCCCCGGCTACATCACCACGGCGGTCCGGCTGCTCGGCGAGATGGAGGCGGCCAACGTCGGCGGCATCATGCACGCCGAGGGCGAGACCGAGTGGGAGCACGCGGTCGCCGCCGCGATGACCTCCAAGATCGGCGTCGGGAACGCGGCCTTCCACACCGGCGGCCTGGCCGGCCCGGCGGACACCGTCTACCTCGGGGTGTTCCGGCGCGAGGTGCTGGAGAAGCTCGGCGGCTACAACGAGGAGTTCATCCGCGCCCAGGACTGGGAGCTGAACTACCGGATCCGCCAGGACGGCGGCCTGGTCTGGTTCACCCCGCAGCTCAAGGTGACGTACCGGCCCCGCCCCTCGGTGCGGGCGCTGGCCAAGCAGTACAAGGACTACGGCCGCTGGCGCCGGGTGGTCACCCGTTACCACCGCGGCTCGGTCAACATGCGCTACCTCGCCCCGCCGGCCGCCCTGGCGGCGGTCGTCCTCGGGCTGGTGCTCGGCGCCGCCGTCCACCCGGCCTTCCTGGCGGTGCCCGGCGCGTACCTGATGGGCATCCTCGGCGGCGCCGCGGTCGAGGGCCGGGGGCTGTCGTTCAAGGCCAGGGCGCTGCTGCCGGTGGCCTTCGCGACCATGCACCTCAGCTGGGGCTTCGGCTTCCTGACCTCTCCGCGCTCGCTGGCCCGAAGAGTGATCGCCAGCGTCGGCCCGTCCTCCAAGGACGTGCTCTCGAAGACGGGTTGATCCCGGGGCGTGCCCGACACGCCCTGGCGCCCGCCGATTCGTCCCGGCAGCCCGCGGTGCCGTGCGGCGCCGCTATCGTCGGTGCGCATGGCGACAGTTGAGGGCGGGGCGGGCGCGGCCCGGATCGAGCCGAGCGCGGACGTCGACGAACGGGCCGCGATCGGTGCCGGGACGGCGGTCTGGCACCTCGCCCAGGTCCGCGAGGACGCGGTGGTCGGTGCGGACTGCGTGATCGGCCGCGGCGCGTACGTCGGCCCCGGCGTGCGGATCGGGGACCGGGTCAAGGTGCAGAACCACGCGCTGGTGTACGAGCCGGCGGTGGTCGAGGACGGGGTGTTCATCGGCCCGGCCGCCGTCCTCACCAATGACCGGTACCCCCGCGCGGTCACTCCCGAGGGCCGCCCCAAGGATCAACACGACTGGCGGGCCGAGGGGGTGACGCTCCGTCAGGGTTGTTCGATCGGCGGCCGTGCGGTGCTGGTCGCCGGGGTGACGGTCGGCCGCTGGGCGCTGGTCGCGGCCGGCGCGGTGGTGCACCGGGACGTCCCGGACTTCGCGCTGGTCGCCGGTGTCCCGGCCCGCCGGATCGGCTGGGTCGGCCGGGCCGGCGAGCCGCTGCGGCCCACCGGGGACGGCGGCTGGCAGTGCCCCCGGACCTCCGAGCGGTACCGGGAGGAGGGCGGAACCCTCCTGCCCGGCTAGGCCCTGTCCGGCCGATCTCGCCGCGGACTGATCCGCCGAGATCGGCCGGACAGGACCTGGCTACTTGGCGCAGACGTCGGTGTCGTCCGCCTGGACCCGCTGGAGGTCCTCGGGTGCCTCGGTGGGCACCGCCGCCGGGTTGGCGGCGGCCAGCACGTCCTTGCCGAGCACCAGCACCAGCCCGCCCTTCGGGTCCGACTTCGCGGCCGGCCGGACGGCGTCGCCGGGCAGGCCGAGGGCGGCGGCCAGGGCCTGGGCCTCGGCCTCCCGGCCGGACGGGTAGGACACCGTGGTGGTCTCGGCGGGCGGTGCGTCGCTGCCCACCACGGCCTTGTCGAAGCCCTTCGCCCGGAGCTTCTCCACGGTCGGCCCGGACTGTCCGCGGGTGCCGCTGCCGTTGCGCACCGTCAGCTGGACGCCCTTGCCGGAGACGGGCGGGGTGGTGGCGGCCGGGGCGGGCGGCGGGGTCGCGGCGCCGGTGGCCGGGGCCTCGGCGGCGGGCGGGGCGCTCGGCGGGGCGGCGGTCTCGGTCAGCGAGCGGTCGGCCGCGACCATCGCGAACAGCTGCCCGGCGTCCGGCTGCTTGAGGATCACCCGGTTCTCGTCCTTGGGGTCGTCCAGGACGGGCGCGGTGGTGAAGGTGATGTTCTTGGTGTCCACCTTGCTGATGTCCAGCGCGAGGTCCTTGAGCTTGTCCACGCTGCCGATGCCGGAGTCCACGGTGAGCGCCTTGGTGGCGGCGTCCGCGAGCTTGTAGAGCTTGGTCGGGCTGGTCAGGGTGTCGTCGCTCTTGATCTTGCGGATCATCGAGCTGATGAACTGCTGCTGGAGCGGGATCCGGGTGAGGTCGCCGCCCTGGCCGACCGCGTGCCGGGTGCGGACGAAGGCCAGCGCCTCCTCGCCCTGGACCACGTGCCGGCCCTTGGTCATCTTGAGGTGGGAGCCGGAGTCGTTGATGTCCTTGGCCGCGCAGACCTCGACCCCGCCGACGGCGGTGGACAGGGTCTTCACCGCCTCGAAGTTGACCTGCACGAAGTGGTCGACCCGGATCCCGGTGTTCTTCTCGACGGTCTTCCAGGTGCAGCCCGCGTCGCGCCCCTCCTGGCCGAGGCTGTTGTTGAACTCCTCCCGCGCCGAGCCCTGGATCTTCTTCCCCTGGGCGTTCTGGCACTCCGGTATCGGCAGCATCAGGTCGCGCGGGAGGCTGATCACCGTCGCGTTGGTGCGGTCCTTGGCGATGTGGAACAGCAGCGTGGTGTCGGCGTGCCCGGTGCTGCCCTCGTCGCCGTACTCCCGGCCGAGGCCCTCCCGGCTGTCGGTGCCGATCACCAGGATGTTCAGCGCGTCCCCGGCGGCCGGGGGCCGCTCGGACTCGTCGCCCAGCTGGACCTTGACCGAGGTCAGGTTGTCGTTGAAGTGCCGGTACAGGTAGTACGCCCCGCCGCAGCCCGCCACCATCACCAGGGCGCCCGCCCCGGCCGTCCACTTGAGCGCCCGTCGGCGCCGGCTGCGCTTGGCGAGCGCGGCCGCCCGCCGCCGGCTGTCCCGGCGGCCCTCCGGGGCCGGTGCCGCCGGTGCCTCGACGGCCCGCCGGCGCTGCCGGGGGACGCCGGGAGCCGGGTCGACCCGGTACCGGCCGCCTTCCGGTTGCTCCTCGTGCACGGGGGTTCCCTACCTTCGACCGGTCACGGCTGCGGACCGCCCGTACGGACGGGCCGATCCGGACACACTAGACGAGCCGAACGGGGGAGTCGTTCCCGGTGTGATCTCCGCCATGTTCCGGCAGGGCGGGGATAAATACCGCTCGTGGCCGAGCAATTGCGGAAACGTCCGGATCGGCCGACGGGGCCGGACCGGGGTGCGCCGGCGCGGTCGGGGGCTGGCGGTTCAGTGCGGGGCGCAGGCGTCCACGTCGGCGGTGCGTCCCTCGAAGGTGGGCGCGGCGCTCGCGGAGGGTGACGCGGTCCCCGTCGCCGGGGCCGTCACCGCCGCCGCCGCCTCGGCCGTCGGGCCCGTCCCCGGGCCGGAGCCCGGGGACGGGGACGGGCCCGACGAGGGCGAGGAGCCGGGCGGCCGGACGGCGACCGGCCGGTCGTCCCGCAGCGCCGCGAACAACTGGCCGGTCTGCGGCTGCACGAACTCGTCCCGGTCCGAGTCGTAGCGGTACGGGCGGCGCGGCGCGGTCAGGAAGACCACGTCCGCCGAGGGGACGCCGCGCAGGTCCTGGGTGAGGTCGTACAGCGCGCCGAGTGAGGACAGCCCGCCGTCCGCCCGCACCGAGGAGGTCGCGGCGTCCAGCACCGGCCACAGCTTCGCCGGGTTCAGCAGCACGCCCTGCGACTGCGCCTTGCGGATCAGCGCGGCCAGGAACTGCTGCTGGCGGCCCATGCGTTGGGTGTCGCTGCCGTCGCCCAGGCTCTCCCGGGCCCGGACGTAGCCGAGCGCCTGCTCGCCGTGCAGGGTATGCCGGCCGGCGGGCAGGTCGAGCCTGGCGTCCTTGTCGTGGATCGGCTGCGGCACGCACACCTCGACCCCGCCGATCGCGTCCACCATCGTCTTGAAGCCGCTGAAGTCGAGGATCACGTAGTGGTCGATCCGGATGCCGCTCAGCTTCTCGACGGTCCGGATCGAGCAGGCCGGACCGCCCGTCTCGAAGGCCCGGTTGAACTGCATCAGCGCGGGCTTGCTGCGGGTGCCGTCCGGCTTCTCGCAGGCGGGGACGGAGACCATGACGTCGCGCGGCACCGAGACCGCCGTCGCGTGCCTGCGGTCGGCGGCCAGGTGCAGCAGGATCGTGGTGTCCGAGCGCTCGGTGCCGCTCCCGCCGCCGTACGAGGCGTTCGCGCCGGAGCGGTCGTCGCTGCCGATCAGCAGGATGTTCTCGGCGCCCCGCGCCCCGGCGGTGCGGCTCGGCCGCTCGGCCTCCAGCCGGGCGAGCAGCCGGTCGGTGGCCGAGTCGGTGCGGATGTTGCCGTCCAGCTTGCGGTAGGCGATCCAGAGCAGCGCGCCGGTGGCGACCAGCAGGAACGCGACGGCGCCGGCGGTGATCATCAACCACCGCCGGCGCCGTCGCGGGCGTCCGGTCCCGTCGGGAGGGGTGTCGGTCGGCGGGCCGTCCTCTGCGGGGCCGTTCGCCGGGGGAGTGCCGGTCGGGGGGTGCGCGGTGTCGTCCTCGGCCATGGCAGCGATCCCTACCCGCCGGGCCCGCGCCGGGGGTTAGCCGAGGCGCAGTGTCACCCGTTCGGACTCCGTCCGCTTCTCCCACTGCCCGGCGTCCAGCGCCTGCGAATTGCGGCACAGCACCACCGAGGCACCGGCCGCCAGCGGCGCCAGCAGACCGGCCTCCAGACCGGCCCAGTCGTCGTACGCGAGGGTGGACAGGACGCGGTCACCGGGCTTCAGGCCGAGCCGCGCCGCGCCCTCCCGGGCCAGCGCCACGGTCTGCTCGCCCGTCAGCTTCAGCGGCAGCCCGTCCACCGCGGTCTCCAGCGCCTGCCCGTCCGGGGCGACGGGGGAGTACGGCGCGAAGCGGTCGCCCTGGCCGGGCACCTCGGCGGCGTAGTCCAGGAACCCTTCCGGACGCTGCGGGAAGCGGCCCCCGAGCGGGCGCAGGGCGAGCGCGACCCGCTCGCCCTCGCAGGCCTGGGCGGCCTCCAGCCCGTCCGGGCCGCTGACCACCAGGTCGGCGGCGGCCGGGTCGCCGCCCGGGACCGCCGCCACCCCGACCGACCAGCAGGCCAGCAGCCAGACGGCGCTCTGCCAGTGGGCGGGCAGCAGCAGCGCCGCCCGGTCACCGGGGCCGGCGTTCAGCTCGTCCTGGAGGAGGTTGGCGGTCTTGGCGACCCAGTTGTCGAAGGTGCGGGCGGAGAGCTCCACCCGTTCGCCGGTGGCGTCGTCGTAGAAGGTGACCAGCGGGGCCGCGGGATCGACCGAAGGGGTGCCGCCGCGCAGGAATGCGTGCAGCAGCTCGACGGGGGTGCGGGCATCGGCAGCGAAAGGCGCAGTCATGGTGCGCCCCAGCCTACGGCCTTCGGGTGGGAGGCCGGGAGGGGCGGCCGAACGGGCGCGGAGCGACGTGGCGGGCGGTCCGGTTTGCGGCGACGATCCGGTTTATGCGCCTCTCACTCCCGGCCGCCCTGCTCGCCGGATGCACCGCCGCCCTCCTGCTCCAACCCGCCGCCGCCGCGACCCCCTCGCCGACGCCGCAGCGCCGCGAGTTCGCCGGCGGCGGCTCGACCACCACCCTCCCGCTGCCCGCCGGGACCGGCCTCGCCGCGCGCGGCACCCGACCGTTCGAACTCCTCGGCCTGGGCTGGGACGGCCCGGCGGACGCCCTCGCCGGGGCGGTGGTCCGGGTCCGCACCCGGGACGCGGCCACCGGCCGCTGGAGTGCCTGGCACCGCCTGGAGGCCGGTCCCGAGGACGGCCCCGACCACCCGGCGCACCGCGCCACCGCCCCGCTCTGGACCGGCCGCAGCGACGGCGTCGCGGTCGAGGTCCGGCCCGGGCCCGCCGGAGTCCCGGCCGGGCTGCGGCTCGACCTGGTCGACCCGGGGAACGGGGCCGCCCCGGCGGGCCTACGGACCCTGCCCGCGGAGCCGCCGACCGGGCCGTCGACGGACCCGCCCGTGAACCCGCCGACGGCCTCTCCGCCGGACCCGCCCGTGAATCCGCCGACGGACCCGCCGACCGGGTCGCCGACGGACCCGCCCGTGAACCCGCCGACGGCCTCTCCGCCGGACCCGACAACCGGGCCTCCCGTGAATCCGCCGACAGATCCGTCGACCGGGTCGCCGACGGACCCGCCCGCGAACCCGCCGACGGGGCCCTCCACCGAGCCGGGGCCGTCCACCGAGCCGGGGCCCAAGGGCCAGGCTCCGCGCCCGACGATCGTCACCCGGGCCGGCTGGGGGGCCGACGAGTCACTGCGCGAGCGGGACTTCGTGTACACCGGCCCGGTCCGCGAGGTCTTCGTCCACCACACCGACACCGCCACGGACTACGCCTGCGCCGACGCTCCCCGGGTGATCCGGGCGATCTACCAGTACCACGTGAGGACCAACGGCTGGCGGGACATCGGCTACAACTTCCTGGTCGACCGCTGCGGGACCGTCTACGAGGGCCGGGCGGGCGGCGTCGAGCGGTCCGTCCAGGGCGCCCACACCCTCGGCTTCAACGCCGACTCCTCCGGCGTCGCCGCGCTCGGCACCTACGTCGACGGCCGGCCGCCCCAGCCGCTCGTCGACGGCCTCGCCGCGCTCGCCGCCTGGAAGCTCGGCCTCGAAGCCCAACCCGCCGACGGCCGTACCAAGCTCACCTCCTCCTCGGGCGCCAGCCGCTTCCCCAGGGGCAGCGTCGTCGAGTTCGACGCCGTCTCCGGACACCGCGACGCCGTCGCCACCGAGTGCCCGGGCAACGCCCTCTACGCCCTGCTCCCCGCCCTGCGCACCGCGGCCGCCCTCCTCCAGACCCGCTGACCCCTCCCCACCCCGCCCCTTCCCGTGTCCCGACCGGGCACGGGAAAGGGCCGGGGAGGCGATGTCGTCCGGCGGACCCCCGTCGCCCCGCTCGCCGCCCCGCGGGTCTGTCCGACCCCGCGCGTATCGTTCATGTCCGGAGGCGACGCGGGAGGCGAGAGCGGTGGAAGCGGTACGGCGCTGGCGCCCGGGCTTCCCGCTGGACGTGGCCCGCACCCTGCTCCCGCTGCGCCGGGGCCCCGCCGATCCGGCGTACCGCAGCACCGGTGACGGCGCCGTCTGGCGCGCCTCCCGCACCCCGGCCGGCATCGGCACCCTGCGGGTGCTGCCGCGTCCGGCCGCCGGCGAGGTCGAGGCGAGCGCCTGGGGCCCGGGCGCGGACTGGCTCCTCGACCGCCTCCCCACCCTGCTGGGCGCCGACGACGCCCCGGAGGCGCTGGTCCTGCCGCCCGGCCCGCTGCGGGACGCCCAGCGCCGTACCGCCGGGGTCCGGCTGGCCAGGACCGGTCTGGTGCTGGAGTCGCTGGTTCCGGCGATCCTGGAGCAGAAGGTCACCACCGACGAGGCCTACCGCGCCTGGCGCACCCTGCTGCGGGACTTCGGCACCCCGGCGCCGGGCCCGGCCGAGGGCATGCGGGTGGCACCGTCGGCCCGCGAGTGGGCGCTGGTGCCGAGCTGGGAGTGGCACCGGGCGGGCGTGGACCCGAAGCGCTCGGCGACGATCATGCGCGCGGTCCGGCTGGCGCCGCGGCTGGAGGAGGCCTCGGCGATGGGCCACGAGGAGGCCTTCGCCCGCCTCACCGCCGTCCCGGGCATCGGGGTCTGGACGGCCGCCGAGACCCTGCAGCGCAGCAACGGGGATCCGGACGCGGTCTCGGTCGGGGACTTCCACCTGCCCGATCTGGTCGGCTGGGCCCTGGCCGGCCGCCCCCGCAGCGACGACGCCCAGATGCTGGCGCTGCTGGAGCCCTACCGTCCCCAGCGCCACCGCGTCTGCCGCCTCCTGCTGGCCACCGGCGTCCACGCCCCCCGCTACGGCCCGCGCCTGACCCCCAACGACCACCGCCGCCGCTGAGTGCGGCGGCCCGGCCGTCCGGGCGCGCGGCCGCTACCGCACCGCGATGAAGGCGTCGGCGCCGCGTTCCGGGCGGGCCTTCGGCGGCTCGGCGGGGCGGCCGACGGCGACGGCGCCCATCGGGTCCCAGTCGTCCGGGAGGTCCAGCGCCTCGCGCACGGTGTCGCGGCAGAACATGGTGGACGAGACCCAGGCGGAGCCGTAGCCCTCGCCGGTGAGCGCGACCAGCAGGTTCTGCACGGCGGCGCCGACGGCGACGGTGAACATCTCCCGTTCGGCGGTGGCCCGGCGCGGGTCGGGGTAGTCGTGCGAGCCGTCCGTCACCAGGCAGGGCACCACCAGGTAGGGGGCGTCGCGCAGGACGTTGCCGCGGGCGGTGCGCCGGGCGATCCTCGCCTCGTCCCAGCCGTCGAGTTCGCGCAGGTCGCGCTGCCAGGCGGCGAGCATCGCGTCGAGCAGCCGCACCCGGGTGTCCGCCGATTCCAGCAGCACGAACCGCCACGGCGTGGTGTGGTGCGGGGCGGGCGCGGTGACGGCGGCGGCGACGGCGCGGCGGACGGCGGCCGGGTCGACCGGTTCCGCGGTGAAGGAGCGGACGGTGCGCCGCAGGGTGACGGCCTGCCGCAGCGCCTCGGAGGTGCCGAGCCGGAACATGTCGTCGACGGAGGGCCGGACCAGCGGCCGGACGCCCTCGCCGTCCTCGGCGGTGACGAGGTGCCCGAGCCCGCGCACGACCGCCACCGGGATGCCGGAGGCCTTGCCCTTCACCAGGTCGGCGGCGGCGGCGAGTTCGTCGGCCGTCGCGGTGACGGTCATCTCCAGCTGGTTGCCGTGGCTGTCGGTGCGGCCCCGGTGGTCCTCCAGGACGGAGAGGCCCGCGGCGCCGATCGCGACGTCGGTCAGCCCGTTGCGCCACGGCCGTCCGAAGGTGTCGGTGACGACGACGGCGAGCCGGCGGCCGGTGAGCTGCTGGAGCCGGGCCCGCAGCGCCCGCGCGGAGGCGTCCGGGTCCTCGGGCAGCAGCAGGACGGTGCCGGGGGCGGTGTTGGAGGCGTCGACCCCGGCGGCGGCCATGACGAAGCCGTTGCGGTTCTCCACGATCCGGATCGGTCCGCGCCGGGCGACCAGCCGGACGGTCTCGGCGTCGATCGCGTCCTCGCGGTCGGTGGCGTGCAGCAGCCGGTCCTCGGCCTTGCTGACGATCTTCGAGGTGACCAGCAGGATGTCGCCGTCCTGGTACGTCCCCGCCTTGGCGATGAGCTCGCCCAGGTCCGCCCCCGCCTCGATCTCGGGGATGCCGTCGACTCCGAGGACCTCCAGCGTCACTTCCGCACCTGCTCCGCCAGCGCCAGCGCGGTGCGCGCCATCTCGGCGGTGGCCTCGACGTCGGTCATCAGCAGCGGGACGGCCCGGCAGGCGATCCCGGCGGCCTCGACGGCGGCCACCGAGGCTTCGTCGGCGCTGTCGACCAGCCACCCGTCGAGAAGGCCCGCCCCTCGCCCGTCGCCGCTCTCGCCCGGGCCGCTTCGCAGCGCCGCCCTGCTGCCGTAGTTCAGCGCGACCGCCTCCGCGGTGGCCTCGACGCCGACGGCGGCGAGCACCTTGTCGGCCATGCCGCGCACCGGCGCCCCGCCGATGATCGGGGAGAGCCCGACGACCGGCGCGGGTGCGGAGGCGACCGCCTCCCGGATGCCGGGGACGGCGAGGATGGTGCCGATCGAGACCACCGGGTTGGACGGCGGGAAGAGGATGACGTCCGCCCCGGCGATCGCCTCCAGCACGCCGGGCGCGGGCTTGGCGGTGTCCGCGCCGACCGCGACGACCGCCTCGGCGTCCACCGCGGCGTGCAGCTTGACCCAGTACTCCTGGAAGTGGATCGCCCGGGTGCCCTGCTCGTCGGTGATCCGCACGTGGGTCTCGACCCGGTCGTCGCTCATCGGCAGCAGTCGCACGCCCGGCTTCCAGCGCACGCACAGCGCCTCGGTGACCTGGGTGAGGCTGTACCCGGCGGTGAGCATCTGGCTGCGCACGAGGTGGGTGGCGAAGTCCCGGTCGCCGAGCCCGAACCACTCGGGGCCGACGCCGTACGCCTTCATCTCGGCCTTGATGGACCAGGTCTCGTCGGTCCGGCCCCAGCCCTGTTCCTCGTGGATGCCGCCGCCGAGGGTGTACATCACGGTGTCCAGGTCGGGGCAGACCTTGAGGCCGTAGAGGTGGATGTCGTCGCCGGTGTTGCCGATGACGGTGATCTCGTCCTGCGGTCCGACCGCCGCGCGGAGTCCGCGCAGGAAGCGCGCCCCGCCGATTCCGCCTGCCAGTGCCACGATGCGCATGGGACTCATCCTGCCACGGTCGGACCCTCCGTCAGCCCGTGATCAGTGCGACCCGGCCTGTGCCTGCTGCTCGGGGTGCTGCTCGGGGACGGCGGCGGCGCCGTACTGGTTCATCTCGGTCAGGCCCGGGGTGTAGAGGTGGATGGAGACGGCGGGTTCGAGCGCGCCGTTGACGACCTCGTGCAGGTAGCCGCAGGAGAACACACGCTGGCCGCCGGGCCGCAGGGCGCGGGCGCCCTCGCCCGCGTGTGTGAGGGAGCGCTCGATCAGCTCGCCCTTGACGACGCTCATCACGCCGGAGGACTCGCCGTGGTCGTGGAAGCCGCTGGACTGGCCGGGCAGCCAGCTGAGCAGCCAGACCTCGTAGCCGGGGCCGGTCTCCAGCCGGGCGTACCAGCGGGTCAGCGCGTCGTAGCGGACGAGCGGCTCCCAGCGGGTGCGGTCGGCGGCGATCTCGCGCACCAGCCGGGCGTACCCGGCGACGGTGGTGGGGTGGGCCGGCAGGTCGGTGCGGGCCAGGTGCGGGAAGGCGAGCGGGTCGCCGGCGATGGAGACGTCGCTGAGGCCGTCGGCCCACTGGCGGGTCCGGGGGCCGGCGGGGGTGCCGGCGGGGGCGGTGGCGGGGCCGCGGTGGGCGAGCTTGTTGCGGTCGCGGTTCCGCTTGCGGATGCGGATCATGCGCACGGGAGTCGTCCTCGGAGGAGTCGGCCGGTTCGTGGGATCGGCCGGATCCGGATGTCCTGGGACGGGAATCGCGGGCGGCCTCTGTGCTTCCTGGGGGCGGCGCGCGGTGGGACGCGGGCGCCTAGATACAGCAGGAACAGAGGCGACAACAAGAGTTCACGGCACGGCGGAGGGTGGAACCGCTCCGGGGGCTGGCGAACTCTGACATAGAAGCAAGGACACCGCATCCGCGGGGGCGGTGTCAAACCAAAGGATGCGGCATTCGAGTGGGTTAGGTCCGGATCTTTCCCTGATGGGGTGATTCATCACTCTCTATGTTTCGATGGGAAGATCGCCGGGAAGGCAGCCCGATGACCGGCCTGTGGCGGTGACCGGGCGTCACCTGCCGAATGGTTGCGGATGGTTCGGCACTGTTCAGGACCTTGAGGCAGAAGGTCCGATGTGTCCGTATATGTACACTATTCGTAACGGCTTGGTGCCAGGGAGTGAATCCCGGCCCCAATACCAGAGCTCGGCTTGACTGGGCCAGAGTGACGCAACTGTAATTTCACTCGTGTCGTCGGCCGCACGAGGCAACGGCAACCACGGGGACGCCAAGTAGGGGCAGAGGAGGCGCGCCACATGAGCGAGCTCTTTGAGCTGTTGATCGGGGACGGCATCGCGGAGGACGAGGAGGAACTCGGCTGGCAGGAGCGCGCGTTGTGCGCCCAGACCGACCCCGAGTCCTTCTTCCCCGAGAAGGGCGGCTCGACCCGCGAGGCCAAGAAGGTCTGCCTCGCCTGCGAGGTCCGCTCCGAGTGCCTGGAGTACGCGCTCGCCAATGACGAGCGCTTCGGCATCTGGGGCGGCCTCTCCGAGCGCGAGCGCCGCCGGCTCAAGAAGAGCGCGGTCTGACGGGCGGCCCCGACCCTCGCTGACCCTTCGACAGCGACGGACAGCCGCACAGCCGTACGGGCGCCTCACCGCGGTGGTGGGGCGCTTTCGTGTTCCCGGGGCCCCCTTCACGGTCTCCGCACGCACACCCCGGACGAAGCGGCCACCCGGAGCCGTTAGTGTGGTGCGCCATCCGGTTGCCGTTCACCGGCTGTGTCCACCGAGAACTGGGGCCCGCGCACGCGATGACCGTCTACAGCCACCAGAGCGGCTCCACCGCTTCCCGGCCGCCCGCCTACCCGCGCCACCTGGTCACCGCCGTGATCGTCTCGCACGACGGCGCCCGCTGGCTGCCGCAGGCCATGGCCGGCCTGCTCGGTCAGGACCGCCAGGTCCAGCGGATCCTCGCCGTCGACACCGGATCCACCGACAACTCTCCGCAACTGCTCGCCGACACCCTCGCCGACTGGCTGCCGGACAGCGGCCCGCTGGTCCTCGGCCGCCGGGCCGGCTTCGGCACCGCCGTCGCCGAGGCCGTGTCGAGCAGCGCGCCCCTGCGTCCGGAAGACCTGCCGTACCGGCTCGACCCCTCCGGCTACGACCCGGTCACCGGCGGCTGGGACGACTTCGGCGACCCGCTCGCCCAGGAGGACGACCTCGGCCGCGGCGGCCCCCGCGAGACCCGGCCGGTCGAATGGCTCTGGCTGCTGCACGACGACTGCGAACCGCAGACCGACGCGCTGCGCCGGCTGCTCCAGGTCGCCGACTCCACCCCCAGCGCCGCCGTGGTCGGCCCCAAGCTGCGCAGCTGGTACGACCGCCGCCAGCTGCTGGAGGTCGGCGTCACCATCGCCCACTCCGGCCGCCGCTGGACCGGCCTGGACCGCCGCGAGCAGGACCAGGGCCAGCACGACCAGGTCCGCCCGGTGCTCGCCGTCTCCAGCGCCGGCATGCTGGTGCGCCGGGACGTCTTCGAGGAGCTCGGCGGCTTCGACAGGGCCCTCCCGCTGATGCGGGACGACACCGACTTCTGCTGGCGGGTCAACGCCGCCGGCCACCGCGTGGTGGTCGCCCCCGACGCCGTGCTGCGGCACGCCGAGGCGTCCTCCCGCGAGCGCCGCGCGATCGACTGCGGCCCCTCCCACCCGCACCGGGTGGACAAGGCCGGCGCGGTCTACACCCTGCTCACCAACTGCAAGGGCGCGCTCTTCCCCTACGTCCTGCTGCGGCTGGTGCTCGGCACCCTGCTGCGGGCCGTCACCAACCTGCTCGGCAAGGACCCGCGCCAGGCCTTCGACGAACTCGCCGGCCTCGGCCACGAACTCGTCCGCTTCCCGCGGCTGTTGGCCGCGCGCAAGCGCCGTGCCCGGTCCCGGGCGGCGGACGCCCTGGACGACCGCACGCTCTTCCCGGCCCCCGGCGCCACCACCCGGCTGGCGGTCGAGGGCGTCGTCGGCTCGCTCGGGATAGGGGGCGGCGACGACAGCGGCCGGCACGGCTCGGCCGAGGCCGGCGGCGACGAGGACGCCGAGGACCTGGTCGTCGAGCAGTTCGCGCTGCTCAAGAAGCTCGCCCGGCGCCCGGCGCCGGTGCTGTTCGCGGCCGTGCTGGTGTTCGCCCTGATCGCCTGCCGCGGCCTGTTCGGCAGCGGCGAGCTGTTCGGCGGCGCCCTGCTGCCCGCGGCCGACGGGGCCGGCGGCCTCTGGTCGATGTACGCGGACGCCTGGCACCCGGTCGGCACCGGCTCCACCGCCGCCGCGCCGCCGTACCTCGGCGTGCTGGCCGTGCTCTCCTGGCTGCTCTTCGACCACGCCGACCTCGCGCTCACCCTGATCGTGGTGCTCGCCGTCCCGCTGGCCGCGGTCAGCGCCTACCTGGTGTCCCGGCCGCTGCTGGACTCCAAGGTGGTCCGCGCCTGGGCCAGCGCCACCTACGCGCTGCTGCCCGCCGCGACCGGCGCGCTCGCCCAGGGCCGGATCGGCACCGCCGTGCTCGCCGTGCTGCTGCCGCCGCTGGCCCGCGCCGCCGCCATCGCGGCCGGCCTCGGCATCCGGGACGAGAGCGCCGCCAAGGGCGCCCGCCCGGGCTGGCGCCCGGTCTGGATGGCCGTCCTGCTGCTCACCCTGGCCACCGCCTTCGTCCCGCTGACCTGGGCGCTCGCGGTACCGCTCTGCCTGGCGATGCTGGTCGCCGCGGTGCTGCGCGGCGGCGCCTTCGGCTCCGGCGGCGCGGCGCTGCGCCTGCTCGGCCTGCGCGTCCTGGTGATCCTGGCGGTGCCCGTCGTGGTGCTGGCGCCGTGGTCGCTCGCGGTGCTGTCGCACCCGCAGCGGCTGCTGCTGGAGGCCGGGCTGCCCGGCCTGCACGGCAGCGGCGCGAGCGCGGCCGGCCTGCTGCTGGTCAACCCGGGCGGCGCCGGGGTGCCGCCGATCTGGCTCTCGGCGGGTGTCGTGCTCGCCGCGCTGGCCGCGCTGCTGCGCGCCGACCGCCGCCGCGCGGTGCTCGTCGCCTGGGGTGCGGCCGGTGCCGGCCTGGTCTTCTCGGTCGCGGTGGCGGGCACCTCCGTCACCCCGGCCTCCGGCGGCCCGGCGGTGCCCGCCTGGGCCGGCCCGGCCACCCTGATCGCCGGCATCGCCCTGCTGGCCGCCGCCGCGATCGGCGCCGACGGCGCCAACGCCCGCGTGGCCGGGATCGCCTTCGGCTGGCGCCAGCCGGTGGCCGCCCTGGTGGTGGCCACGGCCGTGCTGGCGCCGCTGGGCACCGGCCTGTGGTGGGCGCTGACCGGCGCCGGCGGCCCGCTGCACCGAGGCCAGGCCGACCAGGTCCCCGCGTTCATCGCCGAGGAGGCCGGCACCACCGACCGGGCCCGCACCCTGGTCGTCACCGGGGAGAAGAGCGGCGGCGCGGTCCGCTACACCGTGCTGCGCGGCGCCGGGCTGACGCTCGGCCAGGCCGAGTCCACCGTCGACCCGGCGACCGGCACCCAGGACGGCCTGAACAAGATGGTCGGCAGCCTGCTGGCCGGCTCCGGTGCCGACCAGGCGAGCGCGCTGGCCGGCTACGGCATCGCCTACGTGCTGGTCCAGCAGCCGGTGATCGACGTCTTCAAGGACGTCCTGGACACCACCCCCGGCCTGGTCAAGGCCAACCAGGACGGTGCCGCCGCGCTCTGGCAGGTCAACGGCACCCCCGCGGTCCGCGCGGTGATCACCGCCCCCGGTGCCAACCCGGTGGTCGTCCCGTCCGGGGCCCGCGACCTGTCCGCCACCGTCCCGGCCGGTCCGGACGGCCGGGTGCTGCGGCTCGCCGAGTCCGCCGCCACGGAGTGGAAGGCCACCGTGGACGGCACCGCGCTGGAGCCCACCACGGTCGACGGCTGGGCGCAGGGCTTCAAGCTCCCGGCCGCCGGCGGGAAGCTGACCGTCACCCGGGAGGGCGGCGCCGCCCACACCGGCTGGATCTGGGCCCAGGTGCTGCTCGGCCTCACCATCCTGGTGCTGGCCCTGCCCGGCCGCCGCAGCCACAAGGACGACGACCTGCCCGAGGAGGCCGTCGCGGCCGCCGCGCTGGCCGCCGCCGCCCAGGCGCAGGCCCCCGCCCCCGGCAGCCGCCGGGCCCGCCGGATGGCCGAGCGCGGCGAGGGCGGCGAGGGCGCGGACGGCGCCGAGGGCGGTGCCGACGAGTCCGGGGTGTACGACCGGCCGGGCGCGATCCCGGCCCAGCCCGCCGGCGAGCCGGTGACCGGAGCCGTCCAGGCGGCCGCCGCCATCCAGGACGCCGAGCAGTACACCGACCCGTACCAGGCGTACCAGCAGGCCGACCCGTACAGCTACGACCAGTACGCGGCCCAGCAGCCGGTCGCCGCGCCGTACGGCGGCCAGGGCTACGACGCCCACGGCTACGAGAACCACGGGTACGACGGCACCCGGCCGCAGGGCTACGAGCAGCCGTACCAGCCCGAACAGCAGCAGCCGTACGGCTACGACGCCCACGGGTACGACGGCCACCAGCAGCACCCGGAGCAGCAGCCCTGGCTGCCTGGCCAGCAGCAGGGCGAGCCCTACTACGACCCGAACGACCCCAACGGCCCCGGCCGGTACCCGCACCAGCACGGATCGGGGAGCTGACCCGCGATGAAGAAGCCCGCATTCAGGAAGAAGTCCGGCGCCGGCGAGGCCGCCGGGCCGGCCGGGCCCGCCTTCGCGGCGGAGCCGACCGGGGCGGCCCCGGCCGCCCGGCCCGGCCGCAGCCGCAGCCCGTTCGCCGGGGGGGCCGCAGGTGCCGGCGGCGGGGCCAGGACCACCCCGTCCCTGCTCGCCGCGGCCGTGGTGCTCGCGGCGGTGTTCGGGATCGCCGAGGTGCGCCCGCCGGCCGCCCCGGCCAAGGCGGCCACCGGGGCCGCCCCCACCACCGAGCAGGTCGAGCGGACCTCGGTGGTCTGCCCGCAGCCGATCCAGAGCCTGACCGGCTCGACCACGCTCACCGCCTACACCCCGCCCGGGACGGGCTCCGCCACCGGCGGGGCCGGCTGGCTCTCCGACGCGGCCGCGCCGGCCGTGCCCGCCGCCCAGCCGACCGCCGCGCCGGCGGCCCCGACGGCCCCCGCCGCCCCGGCCCCGACCGGCTCGGGCGCCCCCGCCGCCCCGGCCCAGGACAAGAACGCGGCGCCCGCCGACGCCCGGCTGACGGTGCCCAAGCCCGGAACCCCGGCCACCGGCCCGGCCGCCAACGGCGACGCCGCGCCCGGCACCGGGGCGGTCGCCACCGGCGCCCTCGCCCCCGGCTTCACCGTCACCCAGACCACGGTGGTCACCGAGCAGCGCGGCCTCGGCCTGTCCGGCCTCACCTGCGCCCCGGCCGGGACCGGCTTCTGGTTCGCCGGGGCCAGCACCGCCGGCGACCGGGTCGACTACGTCAGCCTGGTCAACACCGAGTCCTCCGCCGCGGTTGTGGACATCAAGCTGTACGGCGACAAGGGCCTGATCGACAACGACTCGGCCAACGGGATCACCGTCGCGCCCGGCAGCTCCCAGGCCGTCCTGCTGTCGACCATCAGCAAGGGCGCGGTCGCCGACCTCGCGGTGCACGTGGTGGTGCGCTCGGGACGGGTCGGCGCCGCGCTGCACGCCGCCGACGGCGGCAAGGGCGCGGACTGGATCCCGGCCTCGGCCGACCCGGCCCCCGTCCAGGTGCTGCCCGGCCTGCCCGCCGACACCGCCTCCGCCCGCCTGGTGGTCTGGGCGCCGCCGGAGGACGACGCCGACCTGAAGATCCAGCTGTCCGGCAAGAACGGCTGGTTCAGCCCGGCCGGCAACGAGTCGATCCACGTCAAGGCGGGCATGGTGGCCGCCGTCGACCTCGGCAAGGTCACCCGCGACGAGGTCGCCGGGCTGCGGCTGTCGCCCAGCGACGACAAGCACCGCACCCCGATCGTGGCCGGACTGCGGATCGACCGGGCGGCGGCCAACGGCAAGACCGACGCGGCCTGGCTCACCGGCAGCAACCCGGTCGGAGCCCGCGCCACCGTCGCCGACAACCGGGCCGGCGCCTCCACGCTCTACCTGACCTCCAGCGGCGAGGCCGCCACCGTCCGGGTCACCGCCTCGGCCGGCAGCGGCGGCGGCACCCCGGCCACCAAGGAGGTCCAGGTCCCGGCCGGCGGTACGGTCGCCCTCCCGGCGCCCGAGCCCGCCGGGCTGAACGGCGTCTTCGCGCTCACCGCGGAGACCGTCTCCGGCGGCCCGGTGGTGGCCGCCCGGATGCTCTCCCTGCCGGCCAAGGACGTGCCGATGTTCACCGTCCAGGCGCTGCGCGACGACCGCAGCACCGTCAAGGTCCCGCAGGCCGGCCAGGATCCGGGCGTCGTCCTGCGCTGAGCAGCCGACGGGGCGGCACCCTTGGTGCCGCCCCGGGGGGATCAGTCCTCGTCGTAGCGCGGGTCGATGGCGTCCGGGGACAGCCCCAGCAGCTCGGCGACCTGCTCGATCAGGATCTCGTGCACCAGCGCCGCGCGGTCCTCGCGGGTCTTCGCCCGGATCTCCACCGGCCGCCGGTACACCACGATCTGGCTCTTGTGCCCCTGCTTGCCCGGCGACACCCGCCCCAGCGGCACGCCGTCCTCGGCGTCGGCGCCGTCCGGCTCGTGCAGCGGCACCTCCTGGACGGCGAACTCCACCTCGATCAACTGCGGCCAACGCCGTTCGAGGCGCTCCACCGACTCGCGCACGTAGTCGTCGAACAGTTCGGAGCGGGTGAGCGAGATCGGCACCTGGGGCGGCGCCAGCGGGCCGCGCAGGCCCCGCCCGTGCCGGTCGCGGTGCCGGGGGCGGCGCGCCGGGCCTGTCGATGACTGCGGTGCGGAGCTGTCCATATCACTGCCGAGGGTAGTCCTTGGACGGTCGGAAGTGGACCACTCCGGCGGGGAATCGCACGGGGCGTTGGATACGCGGCCCCGGCGCCCGCGGTGCGACACGGCACCCCTTCCGGGCAGGCGGTCTTCGCTCCCCGGCGAGGAGTGCGGTACCGTCCACCCTCGTGAGCTCTGTACGTCGTTGTTCGCGGACCGCGTGCGGCCGGCCGGCCGTCGCGACGCTGACGTACGTCTACGCGGACTCCACCGCCGTCCTCGGCCCGCTCGCCACCTACGCCGAGCCGCACTGCTACGACCTGTGCGCCGAGCACGCCGAGCGCCTCACCGCCCCGCGCGGCTGGGAGGTCGTCCGGCTCGCCGCCGAGGCCGGGCCGCTGCGCCGCAGCAGCGACGACCTGGAGGCGCTGGCCAACGCCGTTCGCGAGGCCGCCCGCCCGCAGAACCCCCGTCAGGGCCGCGGCCCCGAGGGCGAGTCCACCGAGGGCGGCCGCCGCGGCCACCTCCGGGTCCTGCGCTCGCCCGACAACTGAGGCCCGGGGTCCGCCGGGCGGATCGTGCCTGATCGGGACCAACCCGGCACGGGGTGTTCGTCCGGCCCGGGTACGCTGCCCGTCTACCGTCACCGCGCCCGTCGATCCGACGCGCGGTGGCCCAGACGTTCCGTGATCAGTCCTAAGACCAGGGTGGAGCCGCAGTGCGCGACCTCAAGCAGCTCGTGAAGGCGTACGACGTCCGGGGCGTCGTCCCGGACCAGTGGGACGAGAGCCTGTCCCGGGCCTTCGGTGCCGCGTTCGTGCAGGTCACCGGCGCGTCCGCGATCGTGGTCGGGCACGACATGCGGCCCTCCTCCCCGGCGCTGAGCCTGGCCTTCGCCGAGGGCGCCGCGGCCTACGGCGCCGACGTGGTGCAGATCGGGCTGTGCTCCACCGACCAGCTGTACTACGCCAGCGGCAAGCTGGACCTGCCCGGCGCGATGTTCACCGCCAGCCACAACCCGGCCCAGTACAACGGCATCAAGCTGTGCCGGGCCGGCGCCGCCCCGGTCGGCCAGGACACCGGCCTGACCGAGATCCGCGAGCTGGTCGAGTCCTGGACCGCCGAGGACGACACCGTCACCGTCCCGGCCAAGGACGTGAAGCCGGGCGAGCTGTCCGCCCAGGACACCCTGCGCGGCTACGCCGACCACCTGCTGGGCCTGGTCGACCTCACCGGGATCCGCCGGCTCAAGGTCGCGGTGGACGCCGGCAACGGCATGGGCGGCCACACCGTGCCGACCGTCTTCGACGGCCTGCCGATCGAGCTCGTGCCGATGTACTTCGAGCTGGACGGCACCTTCCCGAACCACGAGGCCAACCCGCTCGACCCGAAGAACCTGGTCGACCTCCAGGCGCGGGTCCGCGAGGTCGGCGCCGACATCGGCCTGGCCTTCGACGGCGACGCCGACCGCTGCTTCGTCGTGGACGAGCGCGGCGAGCCGGTCTCCCCGTCGGCGATCACCGCCCTGGTCGCCGTCCGCGAGATCGCCCGCGCCCGCGCCGCCGGCGAGGCCGAGCCGACGGTCATCCACAACCTGATCACCTCCTGGACCGTCCCCGAGGTGGTCCGCGAGCTCGGCGCCAAGCCGGTGCGCACCCGGGTCGGCCACTCCTTCATCAAGCAGGAGATGGCCGAGACCGACGCCGTCTTCGGCGGCGAGCACTCCGCGCACTACTACTTCCGCGACTTCTGGCGCGCCGACACCGGCATGCTGGCCGCCCTGCACGTGCTGGCCGCGCTCGGCGGCCAGCCGGGCACGCTGTCCGCGCTCACCGCCGAGTACGACCGCTACGCGGCCTCCGGCGAGATCAACAGCACCGTGGCCGACCAGGCCGCCAGCACGGCCGCCGTCCGCGCCGCCTTCGCCGGCGCCGAGGGCACCACGGTGGACGAGCTGGACGGCCTGACCGTGGCCGGCCCGGACTGGTGGTTCAACCTGCGCGCCTCCAACACCGAGCCGCTGCTGCGCCTGAACGTCGAGGCCAAGGACCCGGCGAAGATGGCCGAGCTGCGCGACGGCGTGCTCGCCGTCGTCCGCGGCTGAGCCTGATCACGGGCCCCGGTGCCCCGGCCGGTAGGGTTTCCTATCGGCCGGGGCACCTCCGTGCCACCCCCGAACTTTGGAGAGCCCCATGAAGCTCGAATCCTTCCTGCTGGAGATCCTGGTCTGCCCGCAGTGCCGGGCCGCGCTCGCCGAGGGCGGCACCGAGGAGCAGCCCGAGCTGGTCTGCACCGGCGCGGACTGCGGCCTCGCGTACCCGGTCCGCGAGGGCATTCCGGTCCTCCTGGTGGACGAGGCCCGCCGCCCGGCCTGATGCTGGGGGCGTTGCCCGGGGCGAAAGCCCCACCCCGACCGCCCGGCGCGCAGCGGAGCGCGCGCCCAGAGGACCGCAGCCGGAGGTTCGCCGCATGCTCGACGACACCCTGCTCGACGATCCGGCCGCCCTTCGGCGCGCCGACCACGACCGCGCCCTGCTGGCCCTGGCCGGCGCGGGCGCACGGGTCCGCACCGCGCTGCGCCGGGCCGAGGCGGCCGGGCTCGACCGGCTGCGGCCGGACGGCCGGCCGCGGTCCGTCCTGGTCGCCGGGCACGGCAGCGCGCTGACCGCCGCCGAGATGCTGTCCGCGCTGGCCGGCACGGCCTCCCTGGTCACCCCGCTGCCGCCGACCGAGGCGGCCGCCCCGCGCGCCGACCGGGCCGGCGCCCCGCCCGCCTTCACCGCCGGGCTCGGCTGGCAGCTGCCCGGCTGGGCCGGCCCGCTGGACCTGCTGGTGATCAGCTCCGCCGACGGCGGCGAGCAGGGCCTGGTCGGCCTCGCCGAGCAGGCGTACGCGCGCGGCTGCGCGATCGTCGTCACCGCCCCGGCCGGCAGCGCGCTGGCCGAGGCCGCGCTGCAGGTGCGCGCCCTGCCGCTGCCCTTCGTGGCCTCGGCGTCGTCCGAGGACCTCGCGCCGGTGGCGGCCGCCGAGCCGGACCTGCCGGCCGAGGACCCGGCGGCGCTCTGGTCCCACCTCACCCCGCTGCTGGCGCTGGCCCAGAAGATCGGCCTCACCCAGCTCCCGTACGACGCGCTGCCGGCCGTCGCCGACCTGCTGGACGCCACCGCCGTGCGCTGCCGCCCGGACGCCGCCGCGTACACCAACCCGGCGAAGGGCCTGGCCGCCCGGCTGGCCGGGACGGTCCCGCTGCTGTGGGCCGAGGGCCCGATCGCCGGGGCGGCCGCCACCCGGTTCGCCGCCCAGCTGGCCGACCGGGCCGGGCGCCCGGCGCTGGCCGGGCCGCTGCCGCAGGTGCTCACCGCCCACCGCGGCATGTTCACCGGGCAGTTGGGCGCGGGTGCCGACCCGGACGACTTCTTCCGCGACCGGGTCGAGGAGCCGGACCCGCTGCACCTTCAGGTGCTGCTGCTGCGGCACGCCCCGGGCGCGGCCGGCCCGGCGGCCGAGGACGGGCAGGACGGCCCGGCCGAGGTGCCGGAGGAGGACGCGGGGCCGCGCAGTTTCGGCGTGAGCCGGGCGCACCGGCTGGCCGCCGCGCACGACGTCCGGCTGACCGAGTACGCGAGCGCCCGGCCGGACCCGCTGCACGCGCTGGCCGACCTGGTCGCGCTGACCGACTTCGCCGCCGTCTACCTGGGGCTCGCCGCGCAGTCCTGAGACGGTCGGCCGGGTGGAACCTCCGGGCCGGTACGGTAAGCGCTCGACGAGCTGATCGACCCGTGAGGACTTTCGAGGCATGTGTGAGCGAAGCGAGCTCATCATCAGAGGGCGCGTATTGTGCGAAGCGCCCGCCGAGCGCAGCGAGGCGGTCGCGTGAGTACCGAAGGCGGCACCAAGGCACTGATCGCGGCACTGTCCGCGAACCTGGCGATCGCGGCGGCCAAGTTCACCGCCTTCGGCTTCACCGGTTCCTCCTCGATGCTGGCCGAGGGCGTGCACTCGGTGGCCGACTCCGGCAACCAGGTGCTGCTGCTGATCGGCGGCAAGCGGGCGCGCCGGGAGGCCGACGAGGAGCATCCCTTCGGGTACGGCCGCGAGCGCTACGTGTACGGCTTCCTGGTGGCCGTCGTGCTGTTCAGCGTCGGTGGCCTGTTCGCGATCTACGAGGGCTGGCACAAGATCAGCCACCCGGAGACCCTGGACGCCTGGGGCTGGGCGGTCGGCGTGCTGGTCTTCGCCATAGCGATGGAGGGCTGGTCCTTCCTCACCGCGATGCGGGAGTCCGCCAAGGCCAAGGGCCGGCAGGGCTGGGTGCAGTTCATCCGCACCGCGAAGGCGCCGGAGCTGCCGGTGGTGCTGCTGGAGGACACCGGTGCGCTGATCGGTCTGGTGCTCGCGCTGTTCGGCGTCGGGCTCACCGTGATCACCGGGAACGGCGTCTGGGACGGCGTCGGCACCCTGTGCATCGGCGTCCTGCTGGTGGTGATCGCCGTGGTGCTCGCCATGGAGACCAAGTCGCTGCTGCTCGGCGAGTCGGCGAACAAGGACTCGGTGCACCGGATCCGGGAGGCGCTGGTGGACGGCGAGACGGTCACCGGGGTGATCCACATGCGCACCCTGCACCTCGGCCCGGAGGAGCTGCTGGTCGCCGCCAAGATCGCCGTCAACGCCGAGGACAGTGCCGCCCGGGTGGCGGCGGCGATCGACGCGGCCGAGGAGCGGGTCCGCGCGGTCGTCCCGATCGCCCGGGCGATCTACCTGGAGCCCGACGTGTACAGCGCCGAGAAGGCCGCGGCGGGCGACGACCCGGCCGCCACGCCCGGTGGTCCGGGCCCGGCCGACGCGCACTGAACCCCGCCCCGGCCCCGCGGCCGGGGCCCCTGGGGCCCGGCTGGAGCGCCGCTCGGACCGGGGGCCGAAATCGGTCATCGGCGGACGGCCGGCGGGGCCGTCGGTGTAGATTCGTCACCAGAGCCAGAACGTCGCTGCTGATGGCGGTCGATCGGCGGTCCGCACCCGTAGGGTGTGCGCCGGTCGAGGGAGAGAGGTCCTCCGACGGTTTGTGCTGCGCAACGGGAAGCCGGTCCACCACGGACCCGGCTGTTCCGGCGTGGCCGTGCACCCGTACGGCCTGACGCACGCGACGCACGCCCGGACCTTTGGCCCCACCCCCATCAGCGAGGAGCAGACGCATGTCGACCGACATCACCGGTGACTTCAAGGTCGCCGACCTTTCCCTGGCGCCGTTCGGCCGCAAGGAGATCCAGCTGGCCGAGCACGAGATGCCCGGTCTGATGGCGATCCGCGCCGAGTACGCCGAGTCGCAGCCGCTGGCCGGCGCCCGCATCACCGGCTCGCTGCACATGACCGTGCAGACCGCCGTCCTGATCGAGACCCTGACGGCGCTCGGTGCCGAGGTCCGCTGGTGCTCCTGCAACATCTTCTCCACCCAGGACCACGCGGCCGCGGCCATCGCCGTCGGCCCGGAGGGCACCCCGGAGAACCCGCAGGGCGTGCCGGTCTTCGCCTGGAAGGGCGAGACCCTGGACGAGTACTGGTGGTGCACCGAGCAGGCCCTGACCTGGCCTGACGGCAAGACCCCGAACATGATCCTGGACGACGGCGGCGACGCCACCCTGCTGATCCACAAGGGCGTCGAGTTCGAGAAGGCCGGTGCCGCGCCGGACCCGTCCACCGCGGACAACGACGAGTTCCGGATCATCCTGGAGCTGCTCAACCGCACCCTCAAGGACACCCCGAACAAGTGGACCGAGGTCGCCGCCACGATCAAGGGCGTGACCGAGGAGACCACCACCGGTGTCCACCGCCTGTACGAGATGCACCGTGACGGCAAGCTGCTGTTCCCGGCCATCAACGTCAACGACGCCGTCACCAAGTCGAAGTTCGACAACAAGTACGGCTGCCGCCACTCGCTGATCGACGGCATCAACCGCGCCACCGACGTCCTGATCGGCGGCAAGGTCGCCGTCGTCTGCGGCTACGGCGACGTCGGCAAGGGCTGCGCCGAGTCGCTGCGCGGCCAGGGCGCCCGCGTGATCATCACCGAGATCGACCCGATCTGCGCGCTCCAGGCCGCGATGGACGGCTACCAGGTCACCACCCTGGAGGACGTCGTCTCGATCGCGGACATCTTCATCACCACCACGGGCAACAAGGACATCATCCTTGCCTCGCACATGGAGCAGATGAAGCACCAGGCGATCGTCGGCAACATCGGCCACTTCGACAACGAGATCGACATCGCGGGCCTGGCGAAGCTGCCCGGCATCGTGAAGACCGAGGTCAAGCCGCAGGTCCACGAGTGGCGCTTCGCCGACGGCCACACCATCATCATGCTGTCCGAGGGCCGCCTGCTGAACCTGGGCAACGCGACCGGCCACCCGTCCTTCGTGATGTCCAACTCCTTCGCCAACCAGACGATCGCCCAGATCGAGCTGTTCACGAAGACCGAGCAGTACCCGATCGGCGTCTACGTGCTGCCGAAGCACCTGGACGAGAAGGTCGCCCGCCTGCACCTCGACGCGCTGGGCGTGAAGCTGACCACCCTGACCCAGGACCAGGCCGACTACATCGGCGTCCCGGTCGACGGCCCGTACAAGGCCGAGCAGTACCGCTACTGATCGGTGAACCGTCCGGCGGGCGGGGGCCCCCCCCCCGGGGGGGGCCGCCCCCCGCCGGGGGGGGGGCCCGGCGCCGGGGCGGGCGCCCGGTGGTGGGGCGGGGGCCGGAGGGGGGGGAGTTT
>NZ_JBHXTL010000095.1:0-40009 GCF_042677365.1 Kitasatospora sp. NPDC127116 | reverse complement strand
GCCGAGGAGGGTCTTGACGTCCGAGGCGAGCCCGTTGTCCGGGTTCACCCGGTATCCGAGCTCGTAGAGGGTGTCCTTGTCCCAGTTGGTGGTGCGCAGCCGGACCGGGACGTCGCCGGGGTGGGCCTGGAGGGCGAGCTTGAGTTCGGCGACCACCTGGGGGTTGATCCGGGCGGCCGGGACGGTGATGTGCACCGGCGGCTTGGTGCCGAGCTCGGCGGAGGAGACGTCGAGGGTGGTGATCTCCTGGCCGAAGACGCTCAGGGACCCGTCGCGTTCGTTGAGCCGGCCGCGGATCGAGATGACGTTGTCCTCGATCATCTGCTCGGCCATCAGGTTGTAGGTCGCGGGGAAGAACAGCACCTCGACGGAGCCGTCGCGGTCGGCGAGGGTGATGATGGCCCACGCGTTGCCGGCCTTGTTGATCCGCCGGTCGACGCCGGTGATCAGGCCGGACAGGCGCACCTCGCCCTCGGAGCGGCCGGAGCCGAGGAGTTCGGCGATCGAGGTGTCGCGGCTCTGGGAGAGGATGTGCTCGGCGCCGTCGAGCGGGTGACTGGAGACGTAGAGGCCGAGCATCTCGCGTTCCAGGGCGAGGAGTTGGCGGCGGGGCCATTCGTTCTCGGTGAGCTGGAAGTCCAGCCCGATGCCGGGTCCGTCGTTGCCGGTGTCCAGCGCGCCGAAGAGGTCGTCCTGGCCGATGGCCTGTTGCTTCTTCAGCCCGGTGACGGCGTCGATCGCGCTCTCGTGCACGGTGCTGAGCGAGAGCCGGGTGTGGCCGAGGGAGTCGAAGGCGCCCGCCTTGACGAGGGAGTCGACGGTGCGCTTGTTGCACACCACCAGTTCGACCTTGTCCAGGAAGTCGGCGAAGGAGGTGTACTTGCCCTGCTCGCCGCGGGTGCGCACCAGGGACTCGATCACGGGTACGCCGACGTTGCGCACGGCCTTGAGGCCGAACCGGACGTCGCTGCCGACGGCGGTGAAGTCGACCACGGACTCGTTGACGTCGGGGGAGAGGATCTTGATGCCCATCTGCCGGCACTCGGCCAGGTAGACCGCCATCTTGTCCTTGTCGTCGGCGACCGAGGTGAGCAGCGCGGCCATGTACTCCGCGGGGTAGTTGGCCTTGAGGTAGGCGGTCTGGTAGGAGACCAGGCCGTACGCGGCGGAGTGCGATTTGTTGAACGCGTAGCCGGCGAACGGGACCAGGACGTCCCAGACCGCCTGGATGGCCTCGTCGGAGTAGCCGCGCTCCTTGCAGCCGGCGTGGAAGGGGACGAACTCCTTCTCCAGCACCTCCTTCTTCTTCTTGCCCATCGCCCGGCGGAGCAGGTCGGCCTGGCCGAGCGAGTAGCCGGCGAGCACCTGGGCGGCGCGCTGGACCTGCTCCTGGTAGACGATGAGGCCGTAGGTGGGGCCGAGGACGTCCTTCAGCGGCTCCTCCAGCTCGGGGTGGATCGGGATGATCTCCTGCTGGGCGTTCTTGCGGAGCGCGTAGTTGGTGTGGGAGTTCATGCCCATCGGGCCGGGCCGGTAGAGCGCGGAGACGGCGGAGATGTCGGCGAACTCGGTGGGCTTCATCAGCTTGAGCAGGGCGCGCATGGGGCCGCCGTCGAGCTGGAACACGCCGAGGGTGTCGCCGCGGGCCAGCAGCTGGTAGGTGGTGGGGTCGTCGATCGGGATCTTCTCGATGTCGACGTCCACGCCCCGGTTGGCCTTGACGATCTTGATGCAGTGATCGATGATGCCCAGGTTCCGCAGCCCCAGGAAGTCCATCTTGATCAGGCCCATGGCTTCGCACGACGGGTAGTCGAAGCCGGTGATGATCACGCCGTCCTTGTCCCGCATGTGCAGCGGGATGAGGTCGAGCAGCGGAGTCGAGGAGAGGATGACGGCGGCGGCGTGCACACCGGTGCCGCGGATCAGGCCCTCGATGCCCAGTCCGGTGTCGATGATCTTCTTGACGTCGGACTCGTTCTCGTACAGCGAGCGGATCTCGGTGCCCTCGTTGTACCGCGGGTGCTTCTCGTTGAAGAGGTCCGCCAGTGGGACGCCCTTGCCCATGACGTCCGGCGGCATCGCCTTGGTGATCCGGTCGCCCATCGCGAACGGGTAGCCGAGGATGCGGTTGGCGTCCTTGACGGCGGCCTTGGCCTTGATCGTGCCGAAGGTGTTGACCTGGGCGGTGTAGGCGGAGCCGTACTTCTCGGTGACGTAGCGCACCATCTGGTCGCGCTGGCGGTCGTCGAAGTCGATGTCGACGTCCGGGGGGTTGATGCGCTCGGGGTTCAGGAACCGCTCGAACAGCAGGTCGTGCTCCAGCGGGTCCAGCTCGGTGATCCGGGTCAGGTAGGAGACCATCGAGCCGGCCGCCGAGCCTCGGCCCGGGCCGACCGGGATGCCGTTGTCCCGCGCGTACTGGCAGATGTCGGCGACCACGAGGAAGTAGGCGTCGAAGCCCATCGGGGAGATGACGCCCATCTCCAGTTCGACCCGGTCCAGCACCTCCTGGCTCGGGTTGTCGCCGTAGCGGTGCTGGAGGCCGGCGGCGATCTTCTGGCGCAGGAACGAGGCCTGGGTCTCGCCCTCGGGGACGTCGAACTGCGGCATCCGGTCGACGTAGTTGAAGACCTCGTCGTACGACTCGACCCGCTCGGCGATCGCGAGCGTGTTGTCGCAGGCCTCCGGCAGTTCGCGGAAGAGCTCGCGCATCTCCTCGGCGGTCTTCACGTAGTAGCCGCTGCCGTTGAACTTGAACCGGTTCGGGTCGTCCTTGTTCTTGCCCACGCCGACGCAGAGCAGGCTGTCGTGGGCGTCGGCCTGGTCGGCGGTCACGTAGTGCGAGTCGTTGGTGGCCAGCAGCGGGATGTTCAGCTGCTTGGCCAGGCGCAGCAGGTCCTCGCGGACGTCCCTCTCGATGGACAGGTCGTGGTCCATCAGCTCCAGGAAGTAGTTCTCCTTCCCGAAGATGTCCTGATAGGCGCCGGCGGCCTTGACCGCCTCCTCGTACTGCCCGAGCCGCAGCCGGGTCTGCACCTCGCCGGAGGGGCAGCCGGTGGTGGCGATGATGCCGGTCGCGTTGGCGGCGATCAGCTCGCGGTCCATCCGGGGCTTCATGTAGTAGCCCTCCATCGACGCGAGCGAGGAGAGCTTGAAGAGGTTCCGCAGACCGGTGGCGTTCTGTGCCCACATGGTCATGTGGGTGTAGCGGCCGCCGCCGGAGACGTCCTTGCCGCCCTCGCCGTCGGCGCCGGACGGGCGCTGGCCGCCCGGCGACCAGAACACCTGCTTCTTCAGGAAGCGGGAGGCCGGGGCGACGTACGCCTCGATGCCGATGATCGGCTTCACCCCGGTCTTCGCGGCGGAGTGGAAGAACTCGTAGGCGCCGAACATGTTGCCGTGGTCGCTCATCGCGATGGCGGGCATGCCCTGTCTCTCCGCCTCGGCGAAGAGCTTGCCGTTCTTCGCCGCCCCGTCCAGCATCGAGTACTCGGTGTGGACGTGCAGGTGCGCGAAGCTGTCGGACACGGCGCTGTGCTCCAGGAAGGGGTGTCGGTCGGGGAGCGTCCCACGCTAGCCGATCGGTTGGGGCGACGCGCCGGGCCGGGGTCCCGTTGCCGGGACCTTGACGCATCCTCCCCGGTTCCCCGACGGGCGACGGCACGTCCGGGTAGGGTGGGGCCCGTTTGCCCGGGGGCGTGGCCCGGGGGGCGTGGCGCGGGGGCGCGGCGGAGGCAGGCCGACGCGAGGGCAGGCCTGCCAACTCGACTGCGGGGCAGTCGGGTTGTGCAGCAGTGGAGCAGCGGAGCAGTGGGGCCCGGGGTCGGGCCTCGCCCGGCCCGCCGGACCCGGCCGCACGCGCGGTGCGGCCGGGCCCTCGGGCGCGGTGGTCAGCTCAGGGTGCGGATCGCGGCGGCGTCGTAGGGGCGCAGGTCGTCGAAGCGGCCGGAGAGGACCTTGGCGGCCCACTGCGGGTCCTGGAGCAGGGCGCGGCCGACGGCGACCAGGTCGAACTCGTCGCGCTCCAGCCGGTCGAGCAGGTTGTCGATGCCCCGGACCGGGGAGCCCTCGCCCGCGAACGCGCGGACGAAGTCGCCGTCGAGGCCGACCGAGCCGACGGTGATGGCGGGGCGGCCGGTGAGCTTCCTGGTCCAGCCGGCGAGGTTGAGGTCCGAGTCCTCGAACTCGGGGACCCAGTAGCGGCGGGTCGAGGCGTGGAAGGCGTCGACGCCGGCCGCGGCGAGCGGGGCGAGGATCGCCTCCAGCTCCTGGGGCGTCTCGGCGAGACGGGCCTCGTAGTTCTCCGACTTCCACTGCGAGTAGCGGAAGATCACCGGGAACTCCGGGGAGACGGCCTCGCGCACCGCGGCGACGAGCTCGGCCGTGAACGCCGTCCGGGCGACCGCGTCGCCCCCGTAGGCGTCGGTGCGGCGGTTGGTGCCCGCCCACAGGAACTGGTCGAGCAGGTAGCCGTGAGCGCCGTGCAGTTCCACGCCGTCGAAGCCGATCCGCTCGGCGGCCGCGGCGGCCTCGGCGAACGCGCCGATGACGGCGTCCAGGTCGGCCCGGGTCATCGCCCGACCGGTTCCCTCGGTCCCGTCCAGCCGGATCCCGGACGGGCCGACGGCGGGGGCGTCGGCGAACGGCGGGTCGCCCTGCTTGCGCACCATGCCGATGTGCCAGAGCTGCGGCACGATGGTGCCGCCCGCCGCGTGGACGGCCTCGGCGACGCGGGCCCACCCGGCCAGCTGCTCCTCGCCGTGGAAGCGCGGGATGTCGTCGCTCTGGCCGGCCGACTCGTGGCCGACGTACGTGCCCTCGGTGACGATCAGGCCCACGCCGGCGGCGGCGCGGCGGGCGTAGTACGAGCGCACGTCCTCGCCGGGTACGCCGCCGGGGGAGAACCTGCGCGTCATCGGCGCCATCGCGATGCGGTTGGGCACGGTCAGCCCGTTGATCGTGACGGGCCGGGACAGGATCCCGGCCGCGCGGGAGGCCGGGTTCTCGGTGACGGTCATGGGATTCCTCGCGGTAGCGGCAGCGATGGCGTGCGCCGGGGCGGAAGCGGTCGCCCGTGCCAACCACCCCGGCGGCCCCCGCATTTCGCCGACCCCGCCCGACCGGCTGTGATCCGCGCCACTGCGCGCCGCGCGCCGCGCCCCCTCGGGGCCGGGGCGCGGCCGCCCGCCGGCCGTGCCCCCCGCCGGCCGTGCCCCCCGCCGGCGTGCCCCCCGCCGGCGTGCCCCCCGCTACGGGTGAGCCGCAGGCCTGCCGGCCGGGGTGGCTGCCAGCGCTCTGCCAGGGGTCTGCCAGCGAGGTGCGGAACGGTGGGACGCGTCGGGAGGAGCGCCGCGACCGAGGAGCGCGCGACCGCCCGGCCACGGACGAAAGGACTCCCGCATGACTCGCACATCCCGTCCCACCGGCCCCGTCGGGGGCCGCCGCCGGCCGAGGGCGTCCCGCACGGCGGGGCACCGCGTGGCGACCGCCTGGCGTCTGGGCGCGGGCGCGGTGGCCGCCGCCCTGCTGGCCGCGACGGCCCCCGCGCCCGCTGCCGCCGCCGCGGACACCGCGCCGGTGCCGCGGCTCGACTGGGCGAGCTGCGGGGACGGCTTCGAGTGCGCGAGCGCCCGCGTCCCGCTCGACCACCACGACCCGCGCGGGGCGGGCCTGGACCTCTCCGTCATTCGTCACCCGGCGAGCGACCCGGCCCACCGGATCGGCTCGCTGTTCTACAACCCCGGCGGCCCGGCCGTGCCCGGCACCGCGGCCCTGCCCGCGATGCTCGACCTCTTCCCCGAGGAGGTCCGCGCGCGCTTCGACATCGTCGGCTTCGACCCGCGGGGCACCGGCGGCAGCGCCGGCGTCCAGTGCTTCGAGAACCCGGCGGAGGAGCAGGCCCTGCTGGCCGGCACCGCGGCCGGCTACCCCGAGGACGCCGTCCAGCAGCGGGCGTGGACCGATGCCTACCGGCGCCTCGGGCGGCAGTGCGGGGCCCGCGACGCCGCCCTGCTGTCCCACGTCTCCACCGCGAACGTCGCCCGGGACATGGACCTGCTGCGCCGCGCGGTCGGCGACCGGCAGCTCAGCTACCTGGGCACCTCGTACGGCAGCTACCTGGGTGCCACCTACGCCAACCTGTTCCCCGGCCGGGTCCGCGCCATGGTCCTGGACAGCGCCATGGACCCGGTGGCCTGGTCCACCGGCCGGAACGGGCAGGCCGCGGCCGAGGGCACCCTCCTGCGCAACGGCAACGACCTGGCCGCCGGCCGGATCCTCGACGCCTTCCTCGACCGGTGCGGTCGGGTCGGCCCGCAGGCGTGCGCCTTCTCCGCCGGGACGGCCACCGCCACGCGTGACCGGTTCGCCGAGTTGCTCCAGCGGCTGCGGACCCGGCCGGTCGCCGTCTCCGGCACGACCTTCACCGCCGGTTCGGCCCTGGAGACGACGGTCCTGTCGCTCTACGCGGCGAACCCCGTCCCCGGCCTGCCCGGCACGGGCTGGTCCCGGCTCGGCGGCACGCTCCAGGCCCTGTGGACCGCCACCGAGGCACCTGCCGCGCCGCTGCCGCCCGTCTCCCACGCGTCCCCCGACCAGGCGCTCGCGGTGATGTGCTCGGACAGTGCCAACCCGCCGGCCGGTGCCGACTACCCGGCCCAGGCAGCAGTCGCCCGCTCCCGTTCCGGCGAGGTCGGCCCGTACTTCGCGTGGGCCGCGGAGCGCTGCGCCGACTGGCCGGTCCGGGACCGCGACCGCTACGACGGCCCGTGGAACCACCCGACCGCCCGGCCGATCCTGGTCGTCGCCGCCACCGGGGACCCGGGCATGCCGTACGAGGGGTCCCGCGCCATGGCCCGGTCGCTCGCCCGCGCCGAACTGCTGACCGTCGACGGCTACGGCCACACGGTCCTGGCCAACCCCAGCGGCTGCGCGGCCCGGTACGAGACGCGCTACCTGATCGACGGCGTGCTCCCGGCGCGCGGGACGGTCTGCGCATCCGACCGGCAGCCCTTCGCGGGCTGAGCCGACCGGTCCGCCCAGCCCCGGCAGCGGGGCCGTGCGGACCTGTCCGCCGTGCGGGTCGTGCGGGTCGTGCGGGCCGTGCGGACCGTCGGACGCTCCCTCGCCGACCGTCCCGGCGGAACCGTCAGCCTGCCTCCCGGGCCAGCGACTCCGGTCGCGACAGCGCCCGGCCGCGTTCCCAGGCGCTGCGGAAGCCGTCCTCACCGAGCGCCTCGGCGCAGCCGTCCAGGACGGCGCGCAGCTCCGGGTCGCCCGGGTCATGGGCTCCGCGCAGCGCGTACGCCGCGCCCAGTGCGGCCGCGCCCCGGGTCGGCTCGCCCTGGGCCAGGCAGTACTCGGCGAAGCCCTCCAGCACGTCGGCGCGGACCGGCCGGTCACCGCCCTCCGCGGCCAGCTCCAGTGCCCGGCGGTGCAGCGGGCCGGCCTGCTCGGGCGTGCGGAGGCGAAGCCGGATGCGGCCCAGGCTGGTGTGCAGCAGGGCGAGCAGGTGCCGCCGGGTGGGAGCCGCGGCGTCGGCCGGGGAGAGGCGCTCCAGCCTCCGTAGCGTCTCCTGCTGGTCGCGCAGCGCCGCCGTCAAGTCGCCGGTCCTTCTGGCGAGTTCACCGAGCGCGTAGCGGGACGCGGCCTGGAGGTGCGGGTCCCGCGCCCGTACGGCGGCGGCCAGCGCGCGTTCCAGGTCGGCCCGGGCCTCGTCCGGCTCGCCGTTCCGGGTCCTTAGCCGGCCGGACAGCAGCAGCGGCAGCGGGGCGTCGCCGGCGCCGCCCATCCGGGCGTCGCAGTCGCGGGCCTGGAGGAGCGCGGTCAGCGCCTCGTCGGCCGCGCCGGTGACGGACAGCAGCGCGGCCAGCGTGACCAGGGCCATCGCCAGGCCCCAGCGGTCACCGAGCGCCCGGAAGCCGTCCACCGCGGTCCGCAGACCGTGCTCGGCCTCCGCGATCCGGCCGGCGCCCAGCTCGACGCGGCCGAGCGCCAGATGGGCGCCGGCCCGGACCCAGGCGTCGGGATGCCCGAGGAACCGCTCCGCCGCCGCGCTCGTGGCCCCGGGCGGCCCGCCCAGGGCCAGCAGGAGCGCCGCCCCGAGCGCGACCGGGTGGTCCGCCTCCAGCGCCGTGACCAGCGCCTGCCCCATCGCCTCGGCCGGGGCCGCCGTCCCGTCCGGATCCCGCAGTGGCACGGTGAGCCCGGAGAGGATCACGCACAGCGCGTGCGCCTGCTCCAGGCCGGGCGGCGGGGTGTGGCCGTGAGCCGCGAGGACGGCCGTCGTCCACTCGCCGGCCTCGTGTCCCTGACCGCGCATCAGCCACGGCCAGATCCGGGCGGCCGCCAACCGCAGCGCGTGTTCCGGCGGGCCGACGGCGACCGCCCGGCGCAGCGCCGCGTCCAGGTTGAGGTGCTCGGCGTCCAGCCGGGCCAGCCGGTTCAGCTGGTCGTCCGTGCGCAACCGGGGCTCGGCGGTCTCGGCGAGGGCGAGGTAGCGGCCCAGGTGCTCGGCGCCGGTCCGGTCCGCCTCCCCGGCCGCGACGAGCTGTTCGGCGGCGTACTCGCGAACGGTCTCCAGCAGCCGGAACCGCAGCGGCCCGCCGCCCCGGCCGGTGGCCACCACCAGGGATTTCTCGACCAGGGACGCCAGCAGGTCCTCCACGGCCACCACGTCCGGTGCCGGACCGCCCGGCCAACGGCCGGAGCAGACCCGGTGGGCGTCGGACAGGAGCGCCCCGCCGGCGAACACCGACAGCCGCCGCAGCAGGACGCGTTCGTCCTCGTCGAGCAGGTCCCAGCTCCAGCCGATGACGGCGCGCAGCGTGCGATGCCGGCCGGGGGCGGTGCGGGGGCCCCGGTCCAGCAGCCGGAGCCGGTCGTGCAGCCGCGCCGCGAGGTGCCCGGGGCCGAGGGAGCGCAGTCGTGCCGCCGCCAGCTCCAGGGCGAGCGGAAGGCCGTCCAGTTCCCGGCAGATCCGGACGACGGGCTCGACGGTGTTCCGGTCGAGGGTGAAGTCCGGGGCCGCCGCGGCGGCCCGTTCGGCGAACAGGGCGACGGCGGGGTGGGCGAGCGCCTCCTCCGCGGTGGTGGCCGGCGGGGGTACGGCGAGCGGGGGTACCGGCCAGAGGGTCTCGCCGGTCAGCCCGAGCGGTTCCCGGCTGGTGGCCAGCACGGTGAGGCCCGGCACGGCGGTCAGCAGTCGGTGGGCCAGCCGGGCCGCGGCCTCGACCACGTGTTCGCAGTTGTCCAGGACGAGCAGGGTCTCGCGGCCCTCCAACGCGCGGACGATGCGGTCGACCGGATCGCCGGCCGGGGTGCCGACGGGCGGTCCGTCCGCCGGCACCCCGGAGTCCTGCGGCGGACGGACCGCCGTCAGGACGGCCCGGGCCACCGCGTCGGGGGTGCCGACGTCGGGGGCGTTGACGTCGGGGATGCTGACATCGGCCAGTTCCGCCAGCCGTACGTCGGTTCCGACAGGCGCGGCGGCCGCGACCGCGACCGCCAGCCGGGTCTTGCCGACGCCGCCCGGCCCGGTGAGTGTCACCAGGCGCGACCGGCCGAGCCGCTCCCGGATCGCCGTCACCGCGTCGTCGCGGCCGACCAGGCCGGTCAGCCAGGTGGGCAGCGCGGCGCGTCCGGCCGGACTGCCCACGGGCGCCGGGGCAGGTCCTGACCTCGGCGGCTCGGCGCCGGACAGCACCCGCAGGTGGACGTCCCGCAGTTCGGCGGACGGGTCGGCGCCCAGTTCCCCGGCCAGCGCCCGCCGGGTGCGTTCGAACACCTCCAGCGCCGCGGCCTGCTGCCCGTTCGTCTCCAGCGCGCGCATCAGACGGGCCGCGGCCCGCTCGCGCAGCGGATTGGCCGCGCAGAGTTCGGTGAGCTCCGCGACCAGTCCCGGCACCCGGTCGGCCGCGCCGAGCGCGAGGACCGCGTCCGCGTGGTCCTCGGCCGCCGACAGCCGCAGTTCGGCCAGCCGGGCCGCCGGTGCGGCGGCGAATCCGGCGCCCTCGGCCTCCGTGAACGGTGCCCCGCGCCACAGCTTCACCGCCTCGCCCAGCACGGTGGCCGCCTCGGCGAACCCGCCCGCCGCCAGCGCCGCCCGCCCGGCCGTCACGCGCTGCTCGAAGTCCCAGGCGTCCACGCTCGCCCGGGGCAGGTCGAGCAGGTACCCGGCGGGATGCGAGCCGATCACCGTCCGGTCCGCCCCCAGCGCCCGGCGGAGCCGGGAGACCAGGGACTGCACGGCGCCGGCGGGCTCATCCGGTGGCGTGTCCCCCCAGAGGTCGTCGACCAGCCGCTCGCGGGTGACCACCCGCCCGGGGTCGAGGGCCAGCCGGACCAGCAGCAGCCGCAGCCGCGCCCCGCCGACCTCGACGGTGCGCCCGTCCTCTCCCCGTACGACCTGGAGAGGCCCCAGAACCTTGATCCGCATGCCGCCCGTCCTCGCTCGGCCCCGCCCGACAAACAAGATCATTATCCTGGGGCCCGGGGGCAGCTCGGGTCCTGGGGCAGCTCGGCTCCGGGGGCAGCTCGGCTCCGGGGGCAGGTCGGGCCGGGGCGAGTTCGGGCGGGGGCCGACCGGGGCGGTCGGCGAGCCGTGCGGGCGCTGCCCGGCTACGGGCGGAAGCGGGGCCGGCCGAGGACGTAGCTGCGCAGGTCGATGTCCTCGGGCAGGGCGGGCGCGGTGCCGGGGAGGGCGACGGCGCCGACCGCGACGATGAACGTCCTGGTCACGGCGTCGCTCCCCTTCTTGGTCCGCGGGGCCTGGAAGAGCAGGTAGCGGGCGAGCAGGTAGTCCTCGGTGGTGAGGCGGGGGCGGGCCAGGAGGTCCAGGGCGGCGGCGTGCAGGACGGCGCCGTCCCGAGGCGCGGGGGTGGCGGTGTAGATCGGCGTGCCGCCGCTCTCGATCCAGGAGGTGTCCAGGCCCCGGGCCGCGTACCGGGCGACGAGTTCGGCGTCGGTGCGGCGGGCGGCGTCTCCCCGCAGGAGGCGGTTGCCGGCGATCCGCCGTCCGTCCGGCAGGAGCACCCGGTTCTGGAGGATGTCGCCCGTGACGCCCTCGGCGGCGAAGCGCCGCTCGGCGAGACGGCCGTAGCGGAGCATGGCCTCCCAGGCCGGGGTCGCGCGGCCGCCGGTGTAGGTGCGGGTGGTCCGGTCCCATCGAGCGCCCTCGCGCAGACGGCCGACCTCGCCGAGGCGGTCGTAGTTGGTGTCGCCCTCCCGGATCGGGGTGCGGAAGCGCTCCGGGTTGAAGGCGGTGCCGGCGATGCCGGGAGGCGGGCCCATCGTGACGGCGAGGCGGTAGCGCCAGTCGACCAGCCGCGCGTGGACGGTGGCCAGCGCGGCGACCCGGGCGGGCCGGTCCCCGGCGGTCTCCCACATCCGGGCCAGCAGGCCGGCCGCTTCGGTGGCGGCGGCCGCCTGCCCGGCGGCGAAGGCGCGGGCCGGGGCCTGTCCGGCGGGGTCGGCGAAGCGCAGGGCGAGCGGGCTGGTGGGGAAGTCGCCGGGGGTGATGCGTGCGGTGGGCACGGCTCCCTCCTGGACGCTCCGCTTGTCACCCGGCAACGACGACCTCCAAGTCGGGCCTGACCATGGCCCGTTCATCGTTTCATCATGCGCTGCCGGGTGTCGGGGAATCCGTGCAAGTCCCGTTCGGCACGTCGGCCGGACGCCGCCCGTGGCGGTCGATCAGGGCGGCGCCGTGCCCCGGAGGCAAATGTACGGACAATGGCTTGCGGTCCGTGGCGGGTCCGACCTAGCTTAATGTCCGTACATTTCGCCAGGGAGGGTCCACTTGATAACCAGGCATCACCGGATCGTGATCATCGGCGGCGGGACCGCGGGGATCTCGGTCGCGGCCCGGCTGCGCCGCGCCGGCCAGCGGGACGTCGCGGTGCTCGATCCGAGCGGTCATCACTACTACCAGCCGCTGTGGACGCTGGTCGGCGGAGGCCGGGCGCCGCTGGCGGAGAGCATCCGGCCCCAGGCGTCCGTCATGCCGAAGGGCGTGCAGTGGATACGCCGCGCCGCGGTCGCCGTCGACCCCGAGGCCCGGGAGGTGGCGCTGGACGACGGCGGCACGGTCTCCTACGACCACCTCGTGGTCTGCCCCGGCATCCAGCTGGACTGGGACCGGATACCGGGTCTGGAAGCCGGGCTCGGCCAGGACGGACTGTCCAGCAACTACCTGCCGCAGCACGCCCCCGCGACCTGGCGCTTCATCCGCGGGACCCGCTCCGGCAGCGCGGTGTTCAGCATGCCCGCGGGAGCCATCAAGTGCGGCGGCGCCCCGCAGAAGATCGCCTACCTGGCCGCCGACCACTGGCGCAGGGAGGGCGTGCTCGGCAGGATCGACGTCCACCTGGTGATCCCCGGCACCGCGATCTTCGGCGTCCCGGAGTTCGCCCGCGTCCTCGAAGGCGTGGTCCGCCGGTATGGCATCAAGGTCCACTACGGGAGCGAGGTCACCGAGGTGCGCCCGGAGGCCCGCGAGGTGGTCGTCACCGATCTGGGGACCGGGGGCAGGACGACCCTGCCGTACGACGTCGCCCACCTGGTGCCGCCGCAGAGCGCCCCGGACTGGATCAAGCGCGGCCCGCTCGCCGGCGCGGACGACCCGGCCGGCTACGTCGAGATCGACAAGTACACCATGCGGCACGTCCGTCACCCCAACGTGTGGGCGCTCGGTGACGCCGGATCCTCCCCGAACTCCAAGACCGGCGCAGCGGTGCGCAAGCAGGCCCCGGTGCTCGTCGAGAACCTCCTCGCCACCCTCGACGGCCGCGAGCCCGAGGCCGCGTACGACGGCTACGCCTCCTGCCCGCTGACCACCGCCCGCAACAAGATGCTGCTCGCCGAGTTCGACTACAGCGGGCGGCCCGCCCCGTCGATCCCGGTGATCAACACCGTCCGCGAGCGCACCGACATGTGGTACCTCAAGCGGCGCGGGCTGCCGTTCCTCTACTGGAACCTCATGCTCCGCGGGCTTGCCTGACCCTCGCGGTCACGCACCCCCGGGCGCCCGCGCGCCCCGGATCTCCCGTACGGCCCACCACTCGGGCCTCCCGCCGGCGCGGCCCTTCGCGCGCCCACGGCGTGCTGCCGGGCGACATCCCGCCCGTGCCCGCATCCGCCCGTACCCACGCCCGCCCGTACCCACGCCCCGCCCCCAAGGCCGCGGGGCGCAGCCACCCTCCACCCTCAGGAGCCCCGGATGACGACGCCCGCCGGACCACTGGTCTTCGTGCAGTTCTACCTCGACTGCCTCTCCCACGCCTCGTACCTCGTCGGTGACCGCACCACCGGCCGGGCCGTCGTGGTCGACCCCCAGCGCGACGTCCGCGAGTACCTCGCCGCCGCCGAACAGCACGGACTGACCATCGAGCGGGTCATCGAGACCCACATCCACGCGGACTTCCTCTCCGGCCACCTGGAACTCGCCGAGCGCACCGGCGCGCGCATCTCCTACGGCTCCGCCGCCGCGCTGGACTTCGACACCGACCCCCTGGGCGACGGCGAGCGGATCGGCCTCGGCGAGGTCGACCTGGAGATCCTGCACACCCCGGGCCACACCCCCGAATCGATCTGCGTCCTCGTGCGCGAACACGCCGGTGACGCCGTCCCGTTCGGTGTGCTCACCGGCGACACGCTGTTCATCGGCGACGTCGGCCGCCCCGACCTGCTCAGCTCGCGCGGGCGGTCCGCCGAGGAGATGGCCCGCCTGCTGTACCGCTCCACCCGGGCCCTGCTGACCCTCCCCGACGACACGCGCGTCTACCCGGCGCACGGCGCCGGCTCGGCCTGCGGCAAGAACCTCTCCACCGAGCTGAGCTGCACGATCGGCAACCAGCGCCGCGGCAACTACGCCCTGGCCGACATGACCGAGGACGAGTTCGTCGCCGTGGTGACCGCCGGCCAGCCCGCCGCGCCCGCCTACTTCGCGTTCACCTCGGTGCGCAACCGCCAGGCCCGTCCGGTCCTGGACGAGGACACCCCCGTCCCGCCGCTCACCCCGGAGGCGTTCCTCCAGGCCCGGGCGGGCGGCGCCACCGTGCTGGACACCCGGGATCCGGAGGCGTTCGCCGCCGCCCACCTGCACGGCGCGGTCAACATCCCCCTCGGCGGCCGGTTCGCCGAACTCGCCGGCCAGGTGCTCGACGCCCAGGACGCCGTCGTCCTGTGCGGCGACCCGGACACGGCGACCGAGGCCCGGACCCGCCTCGCCCGGATCGGCTTCGACCGCGTCCTGGGCGCCCTGGGCACCGCCGTCGAGGCGATCGACGCCGCGCACCTGACCTCGGTCGCGCGCGTGGACGCCGACGACCTCGCCCGCTCCCTCACCCGCTCCACCGACGGTCAACTCGTCGAGGGCGAAGCCGACTTCACGCTGCTGGACGTACGCGGCCCGGGCGAGACGCAGGACAAGGGCACCCTCCCCGGCGCCCGGCTCCTCCCGCTGCCCGAACTGCTCGCCCGCCTGGGCGAACTGCCGACCGATCAGCCGCTGACCGTCATCTGCGCGGGCGGCAACCGCTCCTCGGTGGCCGCGTCCGTGCTGCGCGCCCGCGGCTTCGAGGCCGTCGACCTGCGCGGCGGCTTCGCCGCCTGGAACGGCGAGGTCGTGCGCCCCGCCGGCCAGGCCGCGGACGGCGTCACGGCGTGAGCGTCCTGATCACCGCTCTGCTCTGTGGAGCCGTGGTCGGCGTGGCCCTCGGCGCGCTGGGCGGCGGCGGGGGAGTGCTCGCGGTCCCGGCCCTGGTGTACCTGCTGGGCCTGTCGCCCTCCGACGCCGGGACCACCAGCCTGGTCATCGTCACCGCCACCTCCGTCACCGCGCTGACCCGCCACGCGGGCAGCGGCACCGTCCAGTGGCGCACCGGCGCACTGTTCGCCGCGGCCGGCGTGCTCCCCGCCATCGGGGCGTCCGTGCTCGCCCACCGCATCCCGCAGCCGGTGCTGACCTCCGCGTTCGCCGTCCTGGCCGCGCTGGCCGCCGCGGTGATGCTGCGCGGCGCCCGAAGCGCGCGGCGCGTTCCGGGCGGGGCGGCCGCGGAAGGCGGGGAGGCCGGGGAGACCGGGGCGGCCGCGGAAGGCGGGGAGGCCGGGGACGGCGGCGGCGCCGCTCCGTCCGCGAAACCGGCCGGCCGGGACGGGCACCTGGGCACGGTCGCGGCCGGCGCGGGCCTCGGGGCGGTGACCGGCCTGCTGGGAGTCGGCGGCGGCTTCCTCGCGGTGCCCGCGCTGGTGTCGGTGCTCCGGCTGCCGATGCGCAAGGCCGTCGGTACCAGCCTGGTGGTCATCGTCGTCAACTCGGTGGTCTCCCTCGGCACCCGCCTGACGGTCACGGACATCTCCGTCGACCCGGCGGTCTTCGGGCCGTTCGTGGGCGCCGCGGTCCTCGGCGCCTGGGACGGCAAGCGACTGGCGGCCAAGCTCTCCGGCGCGGCCCTGCAGCGGGCCTTCGCCGTCGTCCTGCTCGCGGTGGCGGCCTTCATGCTGATCGGCTCCTTCGCCTGACGGCCTCCGCGTGAGCGCGGCGACCGCCGCCCGGACACCTCGGGTCCGGACGGCGGTCGCCTTCCGCCGGTCGCCACCCGGCGGTGCCCGTCGGTGCCAGGCAGGCACCGATTTTGTGCTGTCCCCCCGAAGGTACGTACATTCACCTCGTGTCCCGCACCACCCACCCGACCCCTGACTCCCAGGAGGGCGCCGTGACCTCCGCGCCCGGTCCCGGTCCCGGCCCCGGCCCCCGGCCCCTCGCCCGGGCCGCGGGCAGTCCGCTCTGGGCGCAGCTGCGCGCCGACCTGCTGCGCCGGCTCGACGAGGGCGAGTTCCACGACGTCTTCCCCGGCGAGCACGACCTCGTCGCCGAGTACCGGGTCAGCCGGCACACGGTCCGCGAGGCCCTGCGCAAGCTCCGTGAGGAGGGCCTCGTCACCGCTCAGCGCGGCAAGGCCTCGCGGTTCACCGCGAGCCGCCCCCTGGAGCAGGACATCGGTGAGGCGTACAGCCTGTTCCGCTCGGTCGAGGAGGTCGGTGCCGTCCAGCGCAGCGTCGTGCGCGCGCTCGACCGGCGCGCCGACGGCGTCATCGCGGCCCGCCTGGGACTGGAGGAGTCCACGCCGCTGGTCTACCTCGAACGTGTCCGCCTGGCGGACGAGGAACCGCTGGCCGTCGACCGGATCTGGCTCCCCGCGGACGTGGCCCACCCGCTGCTGGACGTCGACTTCACCCACACCTCGCTCTACGACGAGCTCGAACGCCACTGCGGCCGCAGCATCCGCGGCGGCTGGGAACGCATCCGCGCGGTGGTCCCCGGCCGGGGGGAGCGCATCCTGCTCGACTGCCCCGCGACCACCGCGCTGCTGGCGATCGACCGGCTCGGCCGCGACACCGACGGGCGTCCGATCGAGTGGCGGCAGACGCTCGTCCGGGCGGACCGCTTCGCGGTCGCCGCCGCGTTCACCGCGCACGACTACCGGCTGGGCGCCTCGGTCCAGACGCCCTGACGGGACCGGGCGGTCGGGCGGCCGGGTGGCCGTGGCGGGTCGGTGGACGGCCCGCGGGAGGCCGACGGCCGGTCCGGCCCGGGAGCTGGTGGATGTTGTTCGGCAACCTCTGCCTGACCGACAGTGGAATGCGGCCTGTTGGGCCCTGAGCAGGCTCCGGCCGAGGGGTGACGACGAGGTCGGCCGACCACCGGCGGTCGGTGGGCCGACAGATCCGAGGAGTGCGCGGCCGTGTCCGTCCGTCCCCCCGCCGACCCGGCATGCGAGGACGGTGTCCGTCGGCCGTGACCTGAGTACGGCCACGCATGCCGCTTCGGTCATGGCCGGTCTGTGGCGTCCGATGGACTCCCCGGCCACACTTCGAACGCCTGGGAGAATCCCGCCGGGGGTCCGGTGCGGAAACGGGCGCGGATCAGCGCCGCGACCTTGGCCACGGCGTCGGCTCTGCCACCGAGCTCCACCTTCACCGGGCCGGAACCGGCATCTGCGTGGGCAACCGGTCGGGCGGGGGTCTCCGCGATCGGCGCCGACGTGTCCACCTGCCAGCGGGTGTGGACCACCTGATCGGCGAGGGAGACATAGTCCCCCGCGGAGCCAGGACCAGGGACGGCGATAAGCCCGAACGACTGCCCCACCGTGTCGGCGACGACGTTCGCCACCGCTGGCGCACCGGAGATCGACATGTGCACCATGACGCTCGGTTCCCGTGAGGCACTGGCACCGGTCATCGCTCTCCTCGGAGGTCGGATCTCCTCCAAGGGTCTGCCGGTTCCGGGCCTCCCGCATCTCTTCGAGTAGGGAGCCCCGCCCCGGTGGGTGGCGTCCGGCGGGTCGACGCCGACCTCATCGCCTGCGGGTGCGACAACCACGCCGCTTCGCCCGCGGTTGGACTTCCTGGCCGCGGGATGTTCTGCGGTGTAACGTTTTGATCAAGCAGTCGTGGTTCCGAAGTTCTCGCCCGCGGTTACCCGCCGTGGGCGTTCTCATTGCTCAATGCCTCTCCGGACCAAGGCGATCATCTCCGGGCCCGCACCCGTGGGACCCGATCAGTCCCCACGAAGGAGAAGAGCATGGCCACCGGCACCGTGAAGTGGTTCAACGCCGAGAAGGGCTTCGGCTTCATCGAGCAGGACGGCGGCGGCCCCGACGTGTTCGCCCACTACTCGAACATCGACGCTCAGGGCTTCCGTGAACTCCAGGAGGGTCAGAAGGTGACCTTCGACGTCGTGCAGGGCCCGAAGGGCCCGCAGGCGGAGCGCATCCGCCTCGCCTGACCCCTTGCACACGAGCGGGCGCCCCGCACGGAATCCGTGTGCGGGGCGCCCCCGTCTCCGCCGACAGCGAACCCGCACCCTTCCCGGCGCGTCACCGTCGATGACGGCAGACGGGGCCACCCGTTCGGCCTCGTCGGCGCCGAGGGTGACGACCTCCTCGAACTGGTCCACGGCGAGGACCGGGCCCGTGCCGCGCACGGCGTCGAACACAGTGGCCGGGTCGGCGGTGGGCGCCGGCAGGACCCGGCGCCCAAGGTGTCGGCCATGATCGCCTCCACCGGCCGGGCGGCGCCGGCGGCGGCCAGGGTCGTCGGTTCGGCACTGAGATCCCAACGGTATCCGTGCGGATTTCCGATGAATCGTCAAAGTCGGTGACGGCAAGGGGAGCCGGACGTCCCGGGTGCGGTTTTCGGACCGGCCGGCGGTCTCACAGCCGGTCGTAGACGGCGGACAGCCGCTGCAGCACCTCGGCGGCCCGGTCGAGGGCGTCGTCGTCGTAGTCGTCCAGATCGGTGTGCAGGGCCTCGGCCAGTGCGTTCTGGCGCTGGTCGTGCCGGTCCCGGCCGGTGTCGGTGAGGGCGACCAGGACGGAGCGCTTGTCCTCGGGCTGGCGGGTGCGGGTGACGTAGCCGGCCGTGACCAGGCCGTTGACCAGCTGGGTGGTGGCGGCGCCGGTGGTCTCGGTGGCGGCGGCGAGCCCGCTGATGGTGAGGGGCCCCTGTTCGGCCAGGGTGCGCAGGGCCCGGGCGTGGGTGAGGGAGAGCGCGCCCGGGGTGCGGGTGGCGCGTCCGCGCAGCCGGGCGTCGGCGGCGCTGAGCCGGTAGGCGGCGCGGGCCAGGCGGTCGAGTGCCCGGGCGCGGTCGTCGGTGGGTGGCGTCTCGGCCATGGTCGGTCCTCCTCGGCGGGTTGACAGCAGCCTAGCCTCAGTACTTAATGGCTAAGTACTTATTCATTAAGTGCTTAGCCAAATGCTGAGCGGATCCCCAGGAGGACACCCATGACCATCCGTTCCACCGGCCAGACCTGGGCCCTGGACACCGCCCTCGCCCAGGGCGGCTTCGACGCGCTGCACCCCGAGGCCGTCGGGACCATGGAGCAGCTGGGCCACGACCACACCGACTTCGCCAAGGTCTTCGCGCTGGTCAGGAGCGGCGCGATGCTGCCCAAGGCGTGGGCGACGGTGGCCGGCCAGGCCGAGGAGCGCGCCGCCCACCACGAGCGCGGCGGGTTCGCGCAGACCGCCGCCGACCTCTACCTGCGGGCGGCGGTGATGTGGGGCCGGGCGCAGTACTCGATCTTCGACGCGGCCGACCCGCGCAAGACGGCCATGCGCCGACGCGCCGATCACTGCGTGGAGCGCCTGGGCGCGCTGCGCGACGGCCGGGTGCGGCGGGTGGAACTGGACTTCGAGGGCTCGCGGATCTTCGCCCTGCTGCACCTGCCGGCCGGACCGGTCGAGAACGCGCCGGCCGTCATCCTCGGCCCCGGTATGGACATGATCAAGGAGGACTACATCTGGGCGGCCGAGCGCTACTACACCTCGCGCGGCCTGGTCGCGCTGTCCATCGAGGGGCCGGGCCAGGGCGAGAGCCGCGCCGGCGGGCTGACCGTCGACCTCGGCAACTACGAGCGGGCGATCGGCCGTTACCTCGACCACCTGGCCGCGCTCCCGGAGGTCGACGCCGAGCGGATCGGCATGTTCGGCATCTCGATGAGCGGCTACTGGGGATCCCGGGCCGCCGCCACCGACCGTCGGCTGGCCGCGCTCGCCGCCTTCGAGGCCGTCACCGGGGACTTCGCGACGATCTTCGAGCGCGCTCAGCCGACCTTCAAGAACAACTACATGTTCATGGCCGGGTACACCGACGAGGAGGCCTTCGACCGCGACCTGGCCCGGCGGATGCCGCTGGGCGACCTGGTGGCCGACATCACCTGCCCGGTGCTGTACGGGATCGGCGAGTTCGACGAGCTCACCGACCTCGGCCAGGCGCTGGAGAGCTTCGAGCGGGTCCGGGCGCCGAAGGAACTGCGGGTCTACGAGGACGAGTTCCACCCGCTCGGGGGAGTGGCGGCCGAGGTCTTCCGGTTCGGGGCGGAGTGGCTGCAGCGGGCCCTCGCCGGCGAGTTCGCCGACCCCGGACGGGACGTGCGCCACTACGTCCACCGCGACGGCCGCACCACCGACGGCAGCGCCGACCCCACCTGGTGGCTCGGCGGCGCCCCGACCGCGCTCACCGGCATCCGGCACGCCCGGGCGAGCCGGGGCTGAGCCCCGCGGACGCCGCCGCCACGGGGCACCGCCAGGGGGTGCCGACGCTCAGCCGCCGGCACCCCCGGTACCCCCCGGCACCCCCGGTACCCCCGCGGTGCGCCCGAGGACGTCCGCACACCGCAGCACACATCCCCGCACAGCCGGGCCCCTCGCGCCGAACCGGCCCGACTCGTCGGATCTGTCGTGTCGCGCCTACACGAAGGTCATGGCGGCGCCGACGGTCGCGTTCAGGCCGGCCGCGACCCACGGATCGGGGGACGGGCCGCGGACGGGGCCGAAGTGGACGACCCGGGGGCCGTTGGTGCCGCAGGCCGGGTAGCCGTCGACGTCCGAGACGGCCACCGAGCTGCCGGGGTTGGAGAAGCCGGTGGCGCTGATCGCCTCGGTGCTCTGCCACAGGCCCGCGGAGGACAGGTGGGCGAGGGTGATGGAGCCGTCGGCGGCGACGTAGCCGACGGCGGTGCCGGCCGCGTTCCTGGCCGCCGAGACGACGGCGCCGTCCGGGACGCTGCCCGTCGGAGCGGTGGTGTTCGCCTGGAGCGAGCCGATGCGCCCGGCCCCCGCGCCGACCGTCGCCAGGTTGAGCCGTCCGTCACGGCCGGCGAAGAACACCGACACGGTGCCGGAGGTGGTGCCGGGGGCCACCGCGATGCCGCCGCCCGGTCGGGCGCTGCCCGCCGGGGCGATGGTGTAGCTGGTCAGCCCGCCGGTGGCCTGCGACGTCCAGCCGACGGTCACCCCGCCGCTGTCGCCGACCGTGAAGATCCCGGCGCGGCCGGTGACGGCGAGGGAGGCCGCCTCCGAGGACGGAAGGGCGGGGGCGGGGAGCTGGCGCCAGTCCACGGTCATCGGGAGGCACGCGTCGGTGAACTGCGGGACCGCCGGTGCCGCCGCCGCCGTGGCGCCCGTCCAGGCACCGGTGAAAAGGGTCAGCCGGGTGCCCGCCAACGTGGCGGTGATCCGCCCGCCGGGCTCGGCCGTGGCCGGACCGCTGATCGAGAACGGCGCCGAGCCCGGGTTGTCCGCGCAGTACTCGTACAGCGAGCCGTCCGTCGCGGTGAAGTAGACCGCGGGCCGATGGCCGGGGGTCCGCACCGCCGCCACCCGCGCGCCCGGCGGGGCGAGCGCGGCCGGCCCGCGCCGCGCGGCCGTGCTCCAGCTGCCGGCGGTGTCCGAGTACTGGTAGCTCCACAGGCCCCCGTCGTCCCCGATGTAGTACGCCTCCGCCTCGCCGCCCGCCGCCGCGGCGGACGGCACCGGGCCGGCCAGCAGCGCGGCCGCGGCCAGGACCAGCAGGCTGAGCAGTGCCCGTAGCCGGTGCGCCGGCGGTCTGTGCGCGTCGCCGTTCGTCATGGCTCGTTCCTCTCCAAGTAGGCTGTGAGGCAGGCAGTTTGACAGGGCGTCGGCCCTGCTTCCAGGGGGCGGGAGAGGAGAGGTGGAAGCCTCCTGCCGTCGATCCGGCACCGGCCCGGCCCGACAGCCGTCGACAGGCATCCGCCCGGGGCGGCACCGGCCCGGCCCGGTCGGGGCACGAGGAGCAGGACGGGCCCGTCCCGGCGGACCTGTGAGGCGCCTGCCCGCTCCCCGGCGGTTCGGACGACCGCAGGCGGCAGCCGGGCCCCGCGCCGCCCGTGCGGCCCTGGGCCCCGGCGGCTGTGGAGGCACGGCCGAGGGCCCGGTACTAGGCTGAAGGCCGAGGCGGCGTCCGGCCGAGGATGGTGCCACTGCCTCGGAACTCCTCTCAGCCGTCGGACGACGGGAGACCCGTATGAACGACCGCGCCGAAAGCTGATCCGGGCCGATGCGCGCAGCGGACGGCCATGACGCCGCGGGTACGGACCCGGGCGGACCCGGGCAGGAGCGGCCGCCCCGGGGCGGTCTGCGCTCGCGGCTGCGGGTGCGCAGCGTCGCCGGCCAGGTGTTCGTGTGTCTGCTGGTCGTGGTGGCGCTGCTGGTCGGAGCCGCGCTGACGACGCTCGTCCTGCAGGCCCGGAGCTACGCCACGGGCGTGGCCGCGGGCCGTACCCGTGCCGCGGCCGTCGCCCTGGCGCAGGCTCCCGGTGTGGTGAGCGCGATGGACGGCCCCGATCCGACCGCGGTGCTGCAGCCGCTGGCCGACAAGATCGTGATGCAGGGCGGCTTCGACTACGTCGTGTTCGCCAACCCGGAGGGGATCCGCTACACGGCCCAGACCCCCGACCTGGTCGGGAAGCACGTGATCGGCCCGTTCGCGCGCTCCCTCATGGGGCCGACCACCGACAGCTTCCAGACGCCCGTCGGGCGGGTGGTGGAGTCCGGAGCGCCGGTCACCCGGCCGGACGGCTCGGTCGCCGGAGCGGTCGGGGTCGGAATCACCGTCGCGCACGTGGGCACGGCGGTGAGCCGCCAGCTGCCGCTGCTGTTCGGCGGCGCGGCGGTCGCGCTCGCCGTCGGCATGGGCGGGGCGCTGCTGGTGCGGCGGCGACTGCGGCGCCAGACGCACGGCCTGGGCCCGGCCGAGATGACGCGGATGTACGAGCACCACGACGCGGTGCTGCACGCGGTCCGCGAGGGCGTGCTGATCGTCGGCGGGGACGGGCGGGTCCTGCTGGCGAACGACGAGGCCCGGCGACTGCTGGAGCTGCCGCCCCGGGTGGAAGGGCGGTCGGTCGACGAACTCGGGCTCGACCCAGGACTGGCCGGGCTGCTGGCCTCCGGGCGCACCGCGACCGACGAGGTGCACCGGGCCGGGGACCGGCTGCTCGCCGTCAACAACCGCCCCACCGCACCGTTCGGCGGCGGGTCCGGCAGCGTCGCGACCGTCCGGGACACCACCGACCTGCGGGCACTGGCCGGGCAGGCCGAGGCGGCCCGGGCCCGGCTGCAACTGCTCTACGACGCGGGGCTGCGCGTGGGCACCACCCTGGACGTGACACGGACCGCGCAGGAGCTGGCCGACGTGGTCGTTCCGCGGTTCGCGGACTTCACGACGGTCGACCTCGCCGAGCCCGTGCTGCGCGGCGAGGAGCTGTACCCGGACCTCGGCATCGAGCACGGCCCGCGACTCCACCGCGCGGCCACCGGCGGCCGCGGCGAGGACTGGCCGTTCATGCCCGTGGGCACGGAGCTCAGCCCGCTCCCCGGCGCCCCGCACGAGACCGTCCTGAAGACCGGGCCCGCCGCGCTGGCCGACGACCTGCGCCATGAGCGGGCCCGGGGGGCGGGCGCCCCGGAGGCCGCCGACCCGGTGCTCCGGTACGGGACGTACTCGCTGATCACCTCGCCGCTGCGGGCGCGCGGCCTGACCCTGGGCACGGTCAACTTCTGGCGGGCCGGTGAATCCGCGCCGTTCGACGACGAGGACCTCTCCGTCGTCGAGGAACTGGTGGCCCGCACGGCGATCTGCGTGGACAACGCCCGCCGCTACACCCGTGAGCACAGGATGGCCGAGACGCTGCAGCGCAGCCTGCTGCCCCGGGGGCTGCCCGAGCAGAGCGCCATGGAGGTGGCCTACCGCTACCTGCCCGCGCTGCGCGGGGTCGGCGGGGACTGGTTCGACGTCATCCCGCTGCCCGGCTTCCGGGTGGCCCTGGTCGTCGGCGACGTCGTCGGCCACGGCCTGCACGCCGCCGCCACCATGGGCCGGCTGCGCACCGCCGTGCTCAACTTCTCCGCCCTCGACCTGCCCCCGGACGAACTGATCGCCCGCCTCGACGAGCTGGTCACCCGACTCGACCAGGACGAGGAGGCCGGGACGGCGGAGGAGGGCAAGAACGCGCCCGTCACCGGGGCGACCTGCCTGTACGCGATCTACGATCCGGTCTCCGGCCAGTGCAGCATGGCGCGGGCGGGGCACCCCCCGCCCGCGCTGGTCCACCCCGACGGCAGTGTCGAGTTCGCCGACCTGCCGGCCGGCCCGCCGCTCGGCGTGGGCGGACTGCCCTTCGAGACCACCGAGCTGCGGCTGGAACCCGGAACCGCGCTCGTCCTCTACACCGACGGGCTGGTGGAGAACCGCGACCGGGACCTCGGCACCGGGCTCGACGAGCTGCGCCGGTCGCTGACCGGCGCCCAGGACCACCGGTCCCCGGAGGACACCTGCCGGGCCGTGTTCGACGCGCTGGTCCCACCGCGGCGCAGCGACGACATCGCCCTCCTCGTCGCGCGCACCCGGCTGCTCGATCCCGACCGCGTGGCCGTCTGGGACGTGCCGTTCGACTTCGCCGCCGTGTCCCGCGTCCGCAACGAGTGCGTCGAGCGGCTGACGGCCTGGGGACTGGAGGAGCTGACCTTCACGGCCGAGCTGATCCTCAGCGAGCTGATCACCAACGCCATCCGCTACGGCGCCGAGCCGATCCGGGTGCGGCTGCTGAAGGACAGCAGCCTGGTCTGCGAGGTCTCCGACGGCAGCAGCACCGCCCCCCACCTGCGCTACGCCGCCACCACGGACGAGGGCGGCCGGGGCCTGTTCCTGGTGGCGCAGCTGGCCGAGCGGTGGGGCACCAGGTACACGGCCCGGGGCAAGGTCATCTGGTCCGAGCAGCCCCTGACCGCGCCCGAGTACCGGTTCGAGGCGCTGTTGGCGTGACACCGGGAGTGGTGCGCGTCGGACGGCTGCGGTGCCGTCCGTGCTCGCGGGACGGTTCGGGTGCCGGTCCGCTCAGGGGGCCGTGGTCAGCCCTGCCGAGGCGCCGCCGCGGCTCAGCACGACCGTCCGGATGTGCTCCAGGGCCCGGGCGTAGTCGCCGCGGCCGGGGGTGCGGTGGAGGGCCTCGGTCAGGTCGAGGACCCGGTAGGGCGGGCCGAGGTCCGTCAGCTGCGGGACGAACTCGGCCTTGGTGACGGCCCACCGCTGCCCGGGCCGGGTCGGCGGCGAGAAGGTGAACCGGGCGATCGAGCTCCAGTTCCCGCGCGGGTCCTCCGCGCCGGTGTGGTTGAACATGTGTCCGGCGAGCTGGTCGCCCAGGCCGTAGACCGTCCAGGTGTCGCCGATCTTCTCGTACGCCTGCGGGATGTGGGCGTGGGTGCCGAGGATCAGATCGATGTCGGGCCGGCCTGGGCTCTGCTCGGCGGCCAGGTCGCGGGCGAGTGCGAGCTGCTGGTCGTTCGGGGCGTCCTGCCACTCGGTGCCCCAGTGGAGGCTGACCACCACGATGTCCGCCCCCCGCTCCCGGACGGTCCTGGCGTCGGTGAGGATCCGCTCCCGGTCGATGAGGTTGACCGCCCAGGGCTGCCCCTGCGGCAGCGGGATACCGTTGGTGCCGTAGGTGTAGGCGAGCTGGGCCACCGTGGCGCCGCCTGCCGTGAGCAGCGCGGGGCTGCCCGCCTCGTCGGCGCCGCGGGCGGAGCCCGTGTGCTTGAGGCCGACGGCGTCCATGGCGTCGAGCGTGCGCCGGATGCCGGGGGGTCCGTCGTCGAGCGTGTGGTTGGAAGCGGTGTCGCAGGAGCTGTATCCGGCGTCCTTGAGCGCCCGGGCGATCTGCGGGGGCGACTTGAACGACGGGTAGCCGGTGAAGGGCCCACCGTCGGGGCCGTACACCGTCTCCATGTGGCAGATGGCCAGATCGGCGGCACTGATGACCGGCTTGACGCCGGCGAGCATCGGGGTGAAGTCGTAGCCGTTGCCCCCGGCGTCCTCCGCGGCCTGCCGGATGATCTCGGTGTGCGGCAGGACGTCCCCGGTCGCGACCAGGGTGAACGCCCGTGGCCCCGACGGGGTCGGCGTGGCCGCGGAGCCGGGATCGCGCAGCGGCGACGGCGCGGTCTGCCGGGCCTGCGGTGCCCCGCACCCCGTGAGGGCGAGCAGCAGGGCGGTGGCGGCAGTGAGAACTTCTCGGCGCGGAAATCGCATCGTCGGACCGTCCGGTCATCGGCGGGTATGACGGTCCGACTATGCGAGCAACCGACCGGCCGATGCGGAACCCGCGCCCTGAGATCACCCGACGGGACCCAACGAGGCGGTACCCCGGAGGACCGGCCCCCGCGGCGGAGCGGTGTGCGGGCGGCCACCCGGGGCAGTGGCTCAGTCGATGCGGGCCAGGCCCTCGGCGAGGGGGCCGAACAGCAGGCCCCAGTTACCGGGGAGGGCGGCGATCGCGGCGGTGAGATGACCGCGGACGACCGTCCACTCGTCGGGACGGTGGAGCGGACCGTGGGCGATGACGGTCTCCAGGCAGTGGTCGACGGTGTCGGCGAAGTCGTCGTCCTGCGGTCCGGCGTGGCCCAGGCGCCCGCAGGCCCGGTCGACGTCGGCGGGCAGGCCGGTCTCCACGTCGAGGTCGGTGGCGGCGTCGAGGAGGTAGAGCAGATGGCCGCCCGGCTCGGGGAGCCCGGTGCGCAGGCCGTCGGTGGTGAACGTCCGGTCGGCGTTGTCGCCGACCAGGTCGGAGCCGTCGACGGCGTCGGCGACCAGCACCGCCCAGTAGGCCGGATCGTGAGGGCCGTCGGTCTGGCGCAGGTGGGCGGCGGCGAACGCGGCCATGGCGTCCGGGTCCTCGATGAGGGGCGAGACGACCAGGTCGCTGCGGTGGTCGAAGCCGAAGAAGTGGCGGCGCCCGTCGAGCGTGAGCGACTCGACGGCGGCGACGTGGCCGACCCGTCCGGGCAACGGCTCGTAGCGGGTGGCGGATTCGGTGTTCATGGGGAGGACCGTAGCGGGGGGTGCCGACATCGGCAGGTGTGAACGGGCGGGCGTGGACGGGCCGGTGTGGACGGGCGGGCGTGAACGTGCGGCGTGGACGGGCCGGTGTGGACGAGCGGGAGTCGACGGGCCGGTGTGCGGGCGGCGCAGGGCCCGCACACCCGCCCGTCGGACGGTCAGAGGACGACGGCCTTCAGGTAGCTGGTCTCGCCGCGCGAGCCGGCCAGGTAGAGGGTGTGCCCGTCGGGGCCGAGCGCGGTGGCGCCCACGCCGTCGAGGCCGAAGCCGGTGAGGTCGGCGTCGGGGAGGGCGGTGTTGGTGGCGGTGTCGTAGACCAGGACGGTGGCGGAGGGCTTCCAGCCGTCCTTGAGGACGAACAGGCGGCTGCCGTCGGGGGAGACCGACACCAGGTGGGTGTCGGCGGAGGTGGCCGGGCCGCCGAGGGTGAAGGCGGTGCGGGAGGTGTCGGTGAAGGGGTTGAGCTCGTAGCCGGAGCCCTGGGCGGAGCGGCTGCCGAGGGCGTAGAGGCGGGTGCCCTCGCGGGAGGCGGTGACCTCGGTCGCGGCGGCGAGCGGCTGGACGGTGCCGATGACGGTCGGGACGGGAGTGGTCAGGTCGAGGTGGACGACGCCCGCGCCGGTGGCGACGTAGGCGGCGGCGCCGCCGTTGTGGAGGGCGATCCCGTCGACGTCCGGGTCGCCGAGCGTGACGGCGCCGGTGAAGGAGCGGGTGACGATGTCGAAGACCAGCACCCGGCCGGGGCCGGAGGAGCCCTGCTGGGTGACGAACACCCGGGACCCGTCGGCGCTGACGGCGATCGCGCGCGGGCCGTCGACGGGCGTGCGGGAGAGCACGGTGTTGGTGGCGAGGTCGACGGTCAGCAGGTGGTCGGCGGCGAGGACGTAGATCCGGTTGCCGTCGGGGCTGAGGGCGGGCCGGCCGACGGGGCCGTCCTGGCCGAGCGGGGTCTGGGCCAGGACCGTGCCGGTGCGGGTGTCGACGGTGCGCAGGAAGCCGGGGTGGTCGGCGCCGACGTGGTCCTCGGCGGCGACGTAGGCGCGGTTGCCGTCGGCACTGACGGCGATCCCGAACGCCCGCCACCCCACGGCGGTGTCGGCTGTGCCGGCGGTGGCGGCGCCGGCCGGCACAGCACACAGGAGTGCGGTGGACGCCGCGAGGGCGATGGTCCAACGAGCCTTGACCGTAAGCGAGTTCACAGATCTCTCCCCGGACGGTGGCCGCGCGTTGTGCGAGGCGTGGACACGCTACGAGGAGGGGCGGGGTGGGTGGAGAAGGTGTGAAGGAGTTGACCGGATCGGCATTGGTCTAGTCCAAAATTCGCGGGCGCCCGGTTGTTGCCGTTGAGGGTCGGCAGCGGGCGCATGCCGGAGCCATTGCCGATCACCGCTGGCTGCGGGGCCGCGCCGAGCGGGTCGGAGCTCTCCCCGGGCGGGACGTCAGGTGCTCCGTTCCTGCTCTGCGGGGGTCGCGTCCATTCAACTGGCCTTCGATGCCCGGTTGTTGCTGTTCACGGACGCTTCCGGGCCGCCGCGGCGGGAAGACTGGGAGGAGAGTACGGCGCGGGGGAGGCGCAGTGGGACGGACGGCGTGGGCGACGGGGCGGGCGGCGGCGGTGCTGGCGCTGGGGGCCGCGGCCTGTACGGGCCAGGGCGGCGGCGACTGGGGCGACGGCGGGCTGCCCGCGCCGACCGTCGTCGTGCGGCCGGCGCCGGCCGGGCACGGGGTGGTGCTGTCGCCGGCCGCCCCGGCGTCGGCGCAGTGGATCGTCGACAGTCTGGCCCTGCCGGGTGCGAGTCCGGAGGCCTGTCCGGTGCCCGCCCTGACGGACATGGTGGTCCTGGACAACGGAATCGGACGCAGCCACGCGGCCGCGGTGTGGCTCGGGGGCGGCGAGGTGGAGTGTCTCGCCACGATCAGGAACGGAGACGGCGTCACCAAGGTCGTCGTCGGCACCTCGCTCGACTCCCTGGCGGACCAGCCGGTCCCGATCTGGCTCGGCGGCTGGGCGATCTTCACCGTCTTCCCCGGCGATGCGAGGAAGGTCGTGATCAAGGGCGACGACGACCACGTCTTCGGGCCGCTGCACCAGCGGTTCGTGGACTTCGGCGGCGGCCGGGAGCTCACGATCGTCGAATACGCCTACCTCCCCGAGGGCCCGGAGCCCGAGCAATCGACTCCCTCCGCCCGGGCGCAGGTGTGCCCGTCGGGCACCGGCCCGGCCGGCACCGGCTCCTGCCGCCCGGCCCGCTGGCTCGGACGGCCGCCCGACTCGGTCTGACCGCGTGGCCGGGGCCGTGGCGTGACCACCTGCCGGTGCTCACGCCACGGGGCGCCGTGCCCCCGACTCCGCGAGCATCAGGGCTTGATGGCGACGGCCGCGTAGAAGGAGACCTGGGCGTCGGTGACGGTCGCGGGCAGAGCGTCCGTGGACACGTCGGTGTCGTCGCCGTGCCAGCGGTGGGCGGGGACGATGCCCGGGTCGAGGAGGTCCAGGCCGGAGAAGAAGGTGGCGAACTCGTCCTTGTGGCGCAGCCGCAGGGAGGTGCCGGCCTGGTTGTAGATCTCCTGCACCTTGGAGGCGCCGGACGGGTCGAGTTCGGCCGTGGCGTGGGAGAGGACGAGCGCGGAGCCGGACGGCAGGGGGTCCAGGAGGTGCTTGACGATGGCGTGGGCGTCGCCGAGGTCCGGGACGAAGTGGAGCAGGGCCACCATCGACAGGACCACGGGCCGGGTGAGGTCGAGGGTCGCCGCGACCTGCGGAGTGGCCAGGATGGCGGCCGGGTCGTGGACGTCGCCGTGCACGTAGGCGGTGCGGCCCTGGGGGGTGCTGGTCATCAGGGCGCGGGAGTGGGCCAGGACGACGGGGTCGTTGTCGGCGTAGACCACGCGGGTCGCCGGTTCCACGGCCTGGGCGACCTCGTGGAGGTTCGGCGAGGTGGGGATGCCGGTGCCGATGTCCAGCCACTGGCGCAGACCGCGCCGGGCCAGCGCCCGGGTGGCGCGGTGCATGAAGGCGCGGTTGGCGTGGACCGCGGTGCGCATGGTGGGGAAGACGGTCAGGACGCGTTCGGCCGCCTCGCGGTCGACCGCGAAGTTGTCCTTGCCGCCGAGGAAGTAGTCGTACATCCGGGCGCTGTGCGGAACGTCCTGGCGTATGTGAAGGGCGGCCGATTCATCGGATCCGAACTCGGCGGCCGTCGCCACGGTCTCGTCGGTGCTCATTCCCTGCCCCTTCATTGGTGATCATGCCAGGCCCGCCGCAGTCTAGCCAACTCGCCTGCGGTGCGCGGGAAGTCCGCCGCATCCCCCGGCCGCAGGACTGCGACGACGACCCGCCGCCGGAGTGGCGGGCGGAACCGGCGCGGTCGAGCCGCCAGAGCACCCGTCTCCCCCGAAATCGCTTACTGTTACAAGGTAGTGACGTTTCGTCCACAACCCGAGTGCGGCGCGGGGCGTCTCCATGGATGACAGGGCCCGAGTCGCACCGATCGTGCCTTCGGGCCGGATCCACCTTGGAAAGGACGCACCGTGATCGTCTCCAAGCGGAACTCCCTGCGCCTGGCCGCCGTGACCACCCTGGCCGCGGCCTCCCTCACCGTGGCGGGCACCGCCATGGCGGCCGCCCCCGTCTCCCAGCCCGCCCCCGTCTCCCAGCCCGCCCCCGTCTCCCAGCCCGTGCCCGTCTCCCAGCCCGTGCCCGTCTCCCAGCCCGTGCCCGCCACCCAGCCCGCGGCCGTCACCGCGCAGGCCGGCATCACCGCCAAGCCGTCGGTCTCCACCGTCCAGGCGTGGCAGCTGTTCCGCGTCACCGGCACGACCACCGGCCTCAAGGCGGGAAGCACGGTGACCCTGCAGCAGAAGCAGCACGGCGCGTGGGTCACCCTGCCCGCCACCGTCACCACGACCGGCACCGGCTCCTACTCCCTCGGCGTGAAGCTCGGCATCAAGGGCCTGAACGAGCTGCGCATCATCAGCGGAAGCACCGCCTCGCCCGTGTTCACCGTCACCGTGCGCTGACCCACGGCGGACGGCCCACGGCCCACTCGGCATGCCGCACCGTACCCGGCCCTGACGCCGGGTACGGTGCGGCGCACGGGCCGGCAGCGGGTTCTCGTGCGGCCCCGGCGGCGAGGAAAGCCGACCGGGTGTGATGTCGGTGATGTGCGGTGGAGCGGCCGGAATCCCCGTCGGCGGAAAACCGGATGACTCGCGGCGTCGTGCTCTGGCAGCCTCGGCGGACGAAGCACCCGAAGGACCGCCGACCTGCACAGGAGTCACCGATGTCCGAGCCGCCCGCGCACCTGGCCGCCCTGTTCCGGGACGGCCGGTTGACGGCGATCCCGCGCAAGGCGGGCCCCCGTGCCGCGCTGCTCGACCACCTCGCCACCCTCTTCGAGCCGGCGCGGGAGTACGGCGAGGCTGAGGTCAACGAGGCTCTGCGCACCGTGCACGACGACTGCTCGGCGCTGCGCCGCTACCTGGTGGAGAGCGGCCGGCTCACCCGGACCCGCGACGGTCGCAGCTACCGGCGCGCGGCCGCCGGCGTGTGAGCGGAGCAGTGGCGTGGCAGGGGCGGCGTCGGCAGGGGTGGCGTCGGCCCGGGCGAGCCGCTGAGGGCCGAACCGGGCGGTGCCGGGCCGCCCGGCGGCCGCGACGCGGACCGCCGCGTTGAGATGCTCCGGCGGAGTGACTATCTTCGTCGGGTGAGTGAGCGCGTGATGCAAGAGCCGACCGTGATGGTGATGACAGCCCTCGCGGACGCACCGCGGCACGGGTACGCCATCGCGCAGGAGGTCAAGGCGATGACCGGCGGCCGTGTCGCGCTGCGTACGGGCGCCCTGTACGGGGCCCTGGACCGTCTGCTGGCCGACGGCATGATCGAGGTCGAACGCGAGGAGATCGTCGACGGCCGGGCCCGGCGGATCTTCACCCTGTCCCCGGCGGGGCGGGAGCGGCTGGCGGCGGAGGCCGAGCGGCTGGCCGAGACGGCGAGGGAGGCCAATCGCCGGCTGTCCGCCGCGCGGCCGTCGCCGTCCGCCACGTGATCGACCATGTGGTGCGGCTGTATCCCGCCGCCTACCGGCAGGCCCACGGCGAGGAGATCGCCGCGACCTTCCGGGAGATGACGGCGGGGGAGCCGTTGGGCTCGCGGCTGCGCGACGGCGCGGGTCTGGCGGCGCACGCGCTGCGGATGCGGCTGGGAGCGGGCCCGGCGGCCCGGGCCGCGCGGGTCCTGGGCCTGGCCTACCCCTTCGCCCTGGCCGCCGCTGCCGCCGGGTGCGGCCTGCATCTGCTGCGCTGGTACGCGAGCCTCGTCGCCTCCCCGGCCCCGTGGGGGCTGCAGCTCGGAGTGGACCTGTCGGGGGCGTGGGGCGTGCTGCTCGTGTCGTCCCTGTTCGTTTTCGTGGGGGCGGCGTCGGCCTTGGCCGGACGGTGGCGGGCGGGGCTGCCGTGCACGGTGGCCGGGCTGCTGTCCTTCGCGGTGGCCGCGGTGGTCAGCGGGCCGGCCTTCGGCGACCCGGTGGCCACCCCGGCCGCGGCGGTCCTGGCGGCGGCCGTGGTGCTCGCCTGCCCGCCGGACCGGCGGGTGGAACGCGGTGGTGCGGGGCGCGCTGATCGCACCGGACCGGCGGGCACGGCCGGTGCCGTGGTCGCGCTGGTGGTCGTGCCGCGGGCGCTCGTCGATTCCCACGCGGTGCCGTGGGTCAGCACCGACTACGGATGCTGGCCGCTGCTCGTCCTCGCCGCGGCCGGGGTCGTGCTGACCTGGCGCGGCGGGTCGCGGGGCGGGCGCGAGTCGGCGGCCATCGCCCTGGCGTCCCCGCCGCTGCTGGCGCATGCCTGCGTCACCGCGTGGGGTGACGTCACCGCCGTCGCGTGCCTGATGGCCGTGGTGTCGGCGGCCGCGGTGGCCGTGCTGCTCGTCGGTCGCCTGCGGCGGAACCGGGTGCGTTCCTCGGCCTGAGCTGCGCCTGTCGGCCTGAGTGCCCGTCGGTCCCGGCGGCCTGGCGCTGTCGAACATCGATGCCGGAATCGGATGGGCCGGCTGCGCCCCTGATAGTCCGTTTGACGTAGCATTCCGTTCGACGGACTATTGGGTCCGTGCGAGAGGATGCCCATGCCGTTCACCCTGTCCCACCCCGCGGCGGTACTGCCCTTGATGCGGCGGCCCTTCAGTCGCACGGCGCTGGTCGCCGGAGCCGTCGCACCGGACCTGCCCTACTTCCTGGTCACCACCGGACTGCCCGTCAGCGCGCAGTCCTGGTACGAGCCCTTCGCCAACGCCACCACCACGCACGGTGTTTCGGGTGTCGTCGGCGTCACCCTGCCGTACGCGCTCCTGCTGTGGGCGCTGCTCCGGGCCGCCCGGCGCCCGCTGCTGTCCCTGCTGCCCTCGTCCGCGCCGTGGCCGCCGTCGGGGGTTGCCTGTTCGCCGGTCCGGCGGGCCGGGTGGATCGTCCTGTCCGCACTGGTCGGTATCGCCAGCCACCTGGTCTGGGACGCCTTCACACACGTGGACGGCTTCGTGGTCACCCGCACACCCTGGCTGGTATCCACGCCGGTGGGCGGCCTCACCTGGGCGCGGGCCCTGCAGCACGCGAGCACCATCGGCGGCCTGGCCGCGATCGCGCTGTTCGCGTGGCGCAGGCGGGAGCACCTCCTCCCCGGCTCCGGTCGCCCCCGGCCGGTCAGTGGTCCGCGCCGCCAAATCCTGCTCGCGACGGCCCTGTGCACGGCCGTCGGGGCTGTTGTTCACGCCTGGCGGTGGCGCGCCGGCCCGGAGGCGGAGACGGCCGGGCTGTCGGCGGCCGGCCTGCTCGAAGGCGCGCTGTCCGACGCGGCGAAGGGCGCGGGCGCCGGCCTGATCGCCGCCCTGGCCCTCTACGTCCTCGCGTGGTGGATCCGCCACGCGGTCACGGAGGCCCGGTCCCGGCTGGGCGGCGTCGGCTCCACGCGTTGATCACACGTCTACCGCCGCTTCGTAGAGTCCCGTCGCCCTGTGTGTCGTCAACGACAGGAAAGAAGCAGAGAGAAGAAATGCAAGACACGTCACTGCGATCGGGACATCCCCCGCGTGGGATTCCCCCTCATCGACCGGCCGCCTGGCGCAGAGTCGCCGCGCTGCTCACGCTCACTCTGATCGCGGGCCTCGTCCAGGCCGTTCTGTTACCGGCTCCGCCCGCTCGTGCCGCCACCGTCAAGGACCTCAAGGTCGGGACGTGGAACATGAACATGGGGGCGTTCGACCTGTGGCTCACCTGGATACCGAAGCTCCTGAACTCCCGGGACCTCAACGTCCTGGCCCTTCAGGAGCACAATGACAATTTCGACTTCATGAATGAGGGCGGTCACGGGTTCAGCAGACTGGGCGAAGACAGATACCCGGATGGGATGGGAGGGATCGTTACGGCGCAGGGGTACGTGTGGCACTGGCCGGGTCTTCCGCGGAGCATGTACTACGTCTACGCCCTCAGAGCATCCAACAACAACCGGGCCCGGGTCATCATCACGGACAGCCCCGCCGACATGGAAGTGGTGCCGGCTGCCAAGCCCGACCAGGGGTTCGGAACCACCCCTCGGCAGAGTGAGGCGAACTGGCGCAATGCGAAGTCGAAGCGGCCGGCGCTGGGCGTCAAGCTCGAGGGCAACGACACCTGGATCTACGACGTCCACAGCGCCGCGAACAGTGGCAAACAGAACGACACCGGCCCGCTCATCAGGGCGATCTCCCAGAGGCACCCGGACGGGAACTGGGCGGTTGTCGGCGACTTCAACCGGGAGCCGGACGGACTGGCCGCGGACCTTGCCGAGCTGCAGTTGCCCCAGGCGCAGTGGCAAATGGTCACGGCGGGTCAGCTCAAGACGTACTCGTCCAAGGACACGAGCTCGGACAGGTTCCAGACCAAGCTCTACGACTACATGGTCCGCGGCGTCCCGGCGGGAGGAGACGGACCGGCCCCCTACAGTGCCTACCGTCAGACGAACGTCGTCGACATCCTCAAGGCGGACGGCTCGAGGGAACCGGCTTCGGACCACTACCCCGTCGTCTTCCGCAGCGGAGGGCCCGGCGGCGAGGATCTCGACTGCCTGGTGATGCCGGGGCAGTCCCTGGCCCTCGCCGCGGTCGAGGCGGCGTCGTCGTCCGGCTGTGGTCAGGCGCCGCAGAAGGCCATCGTCTCGATGGGCGACAGTTACATCTCCGGTGAGGGCGGCCGTTGGGCGGGCAACGCGCTCACCAAGCAGGAGGGGGACGTCTGGGGGACGGACCGGCGCTCCAGGTGCGCGGACGGCTCGCAGGACTGCGTGTACGGCGCGACGTCCTACGACAACAAGGGCAACCGGTGCGACCGTTCCGACGTCGCCCCGATCAAGGGGGCGGAGTTCGAGGGCATTCCCGTCGAGCGGCGGTTCAACATCGCCTGTTCGGGCGCGACGACGAAGGACATCCTCACGGAGTCGCGCAACAACGAGAAGCCCCAGATCCAGCAGCTGGCCGACCTCGCCCGCACGTACGACATCCGGATGGTCGTCGTGTCCATCGGCGGCAACGACCTCGACTTCAGCGGGATCGTCTCGGACTGTGCGAAGGCCTACTACCGCTGGGTGGAGATCTGCTCCGCACCCAACAAGGCGGCGAGGGTCGCCCGCTCGGTCGACGCCGTGCAGGCGGAGATCGTCAAGACGCTCGCCGCGATCCGGAGCACCATGACCGCGGCCGGCCAGTCGGGCTACCAGTTGGTGCTCCAGTCCTATCCGAACCCGATTCCCGCCGCGGACAACTTCCGCTACCCGTTCGACGGTACCTCCGACCCGCGCTTCCGCCAGGGCGGCTGCCCGTTCACCGACCCCGACGCCGACTGGGCCCACAGCACGCTGGTCCCGAAGATCAGCGACATGCTGCGCCGGGCCGCCGGGACCGCCGGCGCGAAGTTCCTGGACGTCCAGGACGCCTTCGCGGGGCACGAGTTGTGCGCGAAGGGAGCCGAGCAGGCGACGGAGGCGAACAGCAACGCGAGTCCGTTGCCCGCGTCGAAGGCCGAGTGGGTCCGCTGGGTCCCGTACATCCCGAATCTCGGGTGGCTGACGCCCAACGCGCAGGGTGACATCCAGGAGGCCATCCACCCGAACGCCTTCGGGCAGCAGGCCCTGTCGCAGTGCCTGACCGGGTTCGGGAAGGAGGCGCCGGCCTCCGACCGGTACCTCTTCACCTGCAGGGGTTCGGGCGACGGCATGAAGGTCGCACCGGACGGTTCCGCGGTGCGTGAGGGCATCGTCCGGCTGCGCAACGCCGAGACGGGCGAGGTGCTGGACGCCCAGGGGAACGGCACGGACGACTACCTCGTCACCCGTCCCGACAAGGCGGAGGCCAGCCAGCGGTGGCTGCTCCACAACGTGGGCGAGAAGGTGACGCTGCAGGCGCAGCACAACGGGCGCTACCTGAACCTGTGGCACCACCTCCTCAGCGGCCGGAACTGGGCCGCGCTGGGCGACAAGGAGACCGGCTGGTTCCACTCGGCGAGGGAGGACGGGCGGGTCGCGCTGTCCCTGGACGATGTCGACATGACCTCCGGCTGCCTCACCCAGGACCCGGCGAGGCGCACCCAGGGCGAGAACTGGGTCGGCATCGACTCCTGCGGCCAAGGCGTCAAGAAGGAGCAGTACTGGTACATCGAGTACCCCGACGACGTGGTCATCACCCCCCGCCAACCCGACACCGGCACGGATCCTCGCGAGGGCCAGCAGGTGGAGCTGCGCTCGGCCACCGGCATGTCCGTCCACCTGAGCGGCGGCAGCACCGAGGCCGGGACGAGCGTCCAGGCCGCGGAACCCGACGGCAGCGGTGCCCAGCGCTGGGTGATGCGCTCGCTCGGCGGCGGCAACTGGCGGATCGCGGCCTCGGCGAAGCCGGACATGGTCGTGGACCACAATCCCGGGCCGCACACCACCCATCTCGTGCAGGCGGAGGAGGGCAACGCCAACCAGGTCTGGCAGCCGAAGGGCGCCGGCGGCGGCTGGTACACCCTGGTCAGCAGTGCCGACGGCGGCTGCCTGACGGCCGGCGGCGCGGGCGAGGCGCTCGCGGTGACGGCCTGTGACGCGAAGAACCAGGCCCAGCGGTGGAAGTTCCGGGAGACCGGGACGGGCACGCAGGTGGGTACGATCCGCGGGCTGGAGGGCAAGTGCGTCGAGCCGCGCGGCGGCAGCCGGGACGACCGGACCCCGGTCGCGCTCGCGGACTGCGCCGGCTCCGACGCCCAGGCCTGGACGGTCTCGGCCGACGGCTCGCTGCAGTCGCTGGCCAAGTGCCTGGACGTGGACGGCCAGCGCGCCGACAACGGGACGGCCGTCCAGCTGTACGAGTGCAACGGTTCCCCCGCCCAGAAGTGGATCTACACCGCGCGACAGGAGCTGCGGAACCCGAACTCGGGCAAGTGTCTGGACGTTCCCGACTCGGACACCACCCGGCCGTTGCAGATCTACGACTGCAACCGCCGCGACTCCCAGAGGTGGCAGCTGTCCGCCCGCCCGGTGGGCCAGCCGGACGGCGGTGACGCGGGCGACCCGTTCGACGCCGCCCCGGACGACCGCGGCACCAAGCCGGCCGCCTCGGGGGACTGCCGTCCCGAGGGCATGGCCGTCACCCCGGGCGTGGCCGCCCGGTACTGCGACGTGTACGACGGCGCGGGCCGCGAGTGGGTCGGCAACAACCGCACCCGGCGCGTGGTGGGCTACTTCACCGGCTGGCGCGCGGGCGCGAGCGGCGACCCGAAGTACCTGGCGTCGAACATCCCCTGGTCGAAGGTCACGCACGTCAACTACGCGTTCGCCGAGGTGCGGGACAACCGGATCAGCATCGGCGACCCGAACGACCCGGCCAACCCGGCGACCGGCATGACCTGGCCGGGCGAGAAGAACGCCATGGACGCCTCGCTGCCGTACAAGGGGCACTTCAACCTGCTGAACACGTACAAGAAGAAGCACCCGGCGGTGAAGACGCTGATCTCGGTCGGCGGCTGGGCGGGCACCCGGAACTTCTACGCGATGACCACCAACGCCGACGGGTCGGTGAACCAGGCCGGCATCGACGCGTTCGCGGACTCCGTCACCGACTTCCTGGACCGGTACGGGTTCAACGGCGTCGACATCGACTACGAGTACCCGACCGCGCTGCCCAACACCGGCAACCCGCTGGACTGGGACGTCTCCAACCCCCGCCGCAAGGGGCTCCAGCAGGGCTACAACGCCCTGATGAAGTCGCTGCGGGAACGGCTGGACCGGGCCGGCACGGACAAGGGCCGCTACTACCTGCTGACGTCCGCGGGCTCCTCCTCCGGCTACCTGGTGCGCGGGCTGGACGCCGGGCAGGCACTGCAGTACCAGGACTACGTCGACGTCATGACCTACGACCTGCACGGCTCCTGGAACAGGTTCGTCGGCCCGCAGGCCCCGCTGTACGACGACGGGCGCGACAACGAGCTGGCGGACGCCGGCATCTACAACGACCAGGCGCCCGACACCAAGGACTTCCGGAAGGAGGGCTACTTCAACGTCGACTGGGCCTACCACTACTACCGCGGCGCGCTGCCGGCCGGCCGGATCAACCTCGGCATCCCGTACTACTCCCGCGGCTGGCGCGAGGTCCAGGGCGGCACGGACGGGCTGTGGGGAACGGCCGCGATGCCGGACCAGGCCCAGTGCCCGCTGGGCACCGGCGGGCGCGGCCCGGCCAACGCGCAGTCCTGCGGGACGGGCGCGGTCGGGATCGACAACGTCTGGCACGACCTGGAGAACGAGCGGGAGGTCGGCGCCGGGTCGAACCCGCTGTGGCACACCAAGAACCTCCAGGACGGCCGGACCCCCGGCTACCTGCGGTCCTACGGCGTCGACACCAACCTGCCGAGCGGACAGCTGACCGGCACGTACGCGGAGAAGTACTCGGACGCCCTCCAGTCGCCCTGGCTGTGGAACGACGCCAAGAAGGTGTTCCTCTCCACCGAGAACGAGAAGTCGCTCGACGCCAAGGCACGCTACATCGTCGACAAGGGCATCGGCGGCGCGATGATCTGGGAACTCGCCGGCGACTACGCCCAACGCCCGGGCGGGGAATGGGGCATGGGCTACGACCTGACCACCCGCCTGGACAACGCCTTCAAGGGCGCCGGAGCCACCGGCAACACCAAGGCCGGCGGGCGGCCGCAGCCGGCCGAGGTGATCGACGTCAAGGCCGAACTGGTGGACTTCCCCACCGGGGAGAAGGACTTCTACCCCGTCCAGCCGAAGCTGCGGATCACCAACAACTCCGGCGTCACGCTCGCCCAGGGCACCGAGATCGCCCTCGACCTGCCCACCTCGATGCCGCCGGTCGTCAAGGACAACGACTACAAGGAGATGAAGGGCCTCGTCCCCGGCCACACCGGCCCCAACACGGGCGGACTCAAGGGGGACTTCCACCGACTCACCCTCACCCTCGGCTACTGCGAGGACCTGGCGCCGGGCAAGTCCCGGGACATCGACCTGAAGTACTACCTGCCGATCACCGGGCCGTCCAACGTGACGTTCAGGATCGGCGGCCGGGAGTACGGCTCGACCGGCGACCAGCGCCGCGACGTCCGGACCGTCGCACCGCCCGCCCCCGCCGCGGGCAGCTCCTGCCAGGCACCGGACTGGAAGCAGGGCCAGGTCTACCGGCCCGACGGCGGACGGCTGTGGCGGATGTACGACAAGGGGGACAAGGGCTGGATGTTCGAGTACGGCGACAGCCCCGCCGGCAAGCCCATGATGATCGACAACAACCCCGACCAGTCCCGGGCCCACCTCGTGGAACTGATGGAACAGAACGCCAACCAGTACTGGCGGATCCAGCCGGCGGGCGGCGGCCTCTACACGATCGCCGGTGGCGGCCGGTGCCTGACCGCCACCGCCTCCCGGCAGGACCTCGCCTCCGTGGGGTGCGACGGGCGGGCCGAACAGAAGTGGCGGCTCGTCCCGATCGCCGACAACGGCAGTGAGGGAGCACCCGGCGGGCCGAAGCACAACGGCCTGTTCAAGCTCCGCTCGGCCGCGGGCAACGACATCGAGCTCGCCGGCGGCGCCACCGCCCGGGAGACCCATCTGCTCACCGGCGACCCGGCCGCCTCGACGGCCGCGTTCGTGAAGTACCAGGGCTCCTACTGGTACGCCCAGTGGTACACCACGGTCGCCCCCGGCACGGCTGAGGCGAACGGCGGCCGGCCGTGGAAGAAGCTCAGCCCGGCGCCGTAGCACCGGGGAGACCACCGGCCCCGAGCCGGCCGGGCACCGCGTTCCCGCG
>NZ_JBHXTL010000094.1:6557-40548 GCF_042677365.1 Kitasatospora sp. NPDC127116 | reverse complement strand
CCCGGGGGCGGACCCGAAGGAGCCGCCCGGCCCGGCCGGTCCCCTGTTCCGGACGGGCCGGGCGGCCGTCTGCGGGGCGCCGCGGGCGCCGGCGGTGCCGGCCGTCCGCGGCGTGTCGGGGCCCGTCGGGCGTCAGTGCCCGTCGCAGCCCGGGAGGGCCTCGCACATCGGCGCGGTCATGCCGGTGCCGACGTACTTGTCCTCGGGGGCCTTCCAGGCGTCCTTGGGCTGGGCGCCGGCCTTGGTGGTGGCCCAGACCGCCAGCTCGCTGACCGCACCGCCGTCGCTGACCACGTACTCGTGCAGGGTGACGGTGCTGCCGTCGGCCTGCGGGACCGTCAGGACGGCGGCGAAGTAGGGCGCGTTCGGGGCGCTGTCGACCTTCACGGTGGCGCCGGGCGCGGTCTTGGCGCAGGACTTGAGCGCCTCCGTCAGACGGCCCTCGGCCAGGTTGGTGCTCTGCTTGGTGCCGCTGCTGCGGGTCGGGTCGCCGTGGAACAGCAGGGTCTGCTCGGCCGTCCAGCGGTCCCCGCCGAAGCCGACCGAGGCCCGGGCGGAGGCGGTGCCGGTGAACAGCGGCTCGTCGTCCTTCGCGACCGCGGCGCGGCACAGCTCCATGCCCTTGAACTGGACCTGGCCGGAGAGCTGCTTGGCGTTGGCCGCCAGCGGCGTGTAGTGGTAACTCTCGTCCATCGGGATGCTCTTGGTGTCCATCCAGGCCTTGTCCGGGATGCCCTTGTCGGACCCGCTGGGCTTGTTGGGGTTGACACTGGGCCCGGTGGTGGCGGCGGGGAGGGCGGGGTTGGCGTCCTGGCTGCCGTTGTCCGGCCCGCAGGCGCTGAGGGCGCCCAGGCAGACGAGGGCTGCGGCGGTGGCGGTGACGACTCTGGTGGTGCGCAACTGACGGTTCCTCGGATGTCCGGTGGCGTGGGCGGGGGTCGGGCGCGCACCGGCCGTGGGCCGCTGGTGCGCGGCGCCGTCCGTCCGTCCCCGCCGCCCGGTCGACCCGTGGTCGCGGGCTTGCGGCATGGCAGCTCCTCCCCTGTGCATGCGGCCGCCTGGCCCCTCGCCCCGCTGTCCGCCCCGTGACTGATGGCCGGTCAGGGTCGATGGTGTGTCGACGGCGGTCGAAACCTATGCCACCGGACCGCCGGTCGCAAAGCCGGGTTCCGGCCGGAGGCCCGGATTCCCTTTGGGACTGGTGGGGCTCATGGGGTGAATGTGACCGGGCCCGGAGGGGTGCGGCGGGCGGGGCGCGGAGGGTCCCAGGGGTGCGCGACCGCCTCCGCGCGCGGGTCGGGGCGGCGCATCCGGGCAGGTGGGGGCGGGTGCGCGGCGCCGTGCGACGGATCCGCGGGCGGCCCCGGTCAGGCGACCCGGCCGCCGATCCCGGAGCGGCCCGCCGGGACGCCGTCGAGGGTGACCACGGTCTGCCGTCCGACGGCCTCGCCGAGCGCGCCGGTGATCGCCGCGGTGGCCGCCGCGACCAGACGGGCGGGCGCGTCGGGCACCTGCGGCAGGTGGTAGGCCGACTCCCGCAGGCTCAGCAGGACCACCGGCGCGACCTCCTCGGTCGGCAGTCCGCCGATGCCCCGGCGGCGCTGGGGGACCCCGATCAGCTCGACCGCGACCAGCGGGCGGACCCGTTCGCCGAAGACGGAGGTGACGGCCTCGGTGAGGCCGGCGATGAGGGCCCGCTCGACCTCGGGGTCGAGGGACTCCTCGCGGATGTGCAGGCTCAGGTGCGGCATGGTGGAGCTCCGTTCGGCTCGGTTCGTACCATGGGCTGACGGGTTCGCTTTGCACATAAAACAGCTTTGAAGTCAAAGGTAACTGAGGAGGGGTGTGCGATGTCAACGGCCGAAGGGGAATCGCGGAACACGCCGTCGTCGACCGGGGAGGGGCTCGACGACGCGGTGCGGTCGATGCTGCTGCTGATGCCCCGGCTGGTCGGGCGGGCCAAGCGGATCCCCGTCCCCGAGCCGCTGCGCGGCCTCGCACTGGCACCCCGTCACCTGTCGCTGCTGGCCTGCCTGCTGCTGGACGGACCGATGGGCGTGAACGACCTCGCCGCCCGGCTGGAGGTCGCCCCCACCACGGTCAGCCTGATGGTCGGCGACCTCAGCCGGCAGGGCATCCTCGAACGGCGCGAGGACGAGGCCGACCGCCGGCGCCGGATCGTCGCGATCGCCCCCGCCCGGCTGCCCGCCATCGAGGCCTGGCTCGCCCCGGGGGCCGTCGCCTGGCGCACGGCCCTCGGGCCGCTCGACGCGGCGCAGCGGCGCCTGGTGGTGGACACGCTGCTGGCGTACGAGGCGGCGGTGGGGCGGGAGCGGGACTGACGGCGGCCGGTGCGCCGGGCGGGAGGCCGGTCAGTGGCCGGGAGCCCGGTCAGCGGCCGGGGGCCCGGCGGAAGAGCGCGGTGAGGAGGAAGGGGACGCCGAACAGCGTCGAACCGGGGCCCTGGGCGGCCATCGGGCGGATCTCCAGCGGGGTGAACTCGCGGAACAGCGAGCGGAGTTCGTCCGGCGAGTAGGCCAGGCCGCCCTCCAGGGCGCCGAGCCGGTAGAGCTCCTCGTCGGTCCGCTCGGAGCCCGTCGCGCCGGCCGCGAAGGCGGTGACGGCGAAGTGCCCGCCCGGTGCCAGCACCCGGTCGAGCAGGGCCAGGTAGCTGACCCGGCGGTGCGGCGGGAGGTGGTGCAGGCAGCCGGAGTCGTAGACCAGGCCATAGTGGGAGTGGGGGAGCCGGGCCTCGAAGATGCTCGCCCGGTGGAACCGCAGGCCGGTGCCCGCGCCGGCCTCGCGGGCGCGCTCCTCGGCCCAGGCCACGGCGGTGGCGGAGAGGTCGACGGCGTCCACCTCGAAGCCGAGCGAAGCCAGGTGGACGGCGTTGCGGCCGGCGCCGCAGCCGAGGTCGAGCGCCCGGCCGGGGGCGAGCAGGCCGCGGTCCAGGTAGGAGGCCAGGTTCTCGTCCGGTTTCGGCGTGAAGAACGGGCGATCGGCGGACCGGTCCGCGTAGAACCGGTCCCAGAACGGTTCGGCCGGCGGGAAAAGGCCGTCGAGGAGGGCGAGGACGTCTTCGGTGGTGCGGATCGTACGGTTCATTCCGCCGATCGTAGGCCGTCCGGCGGGCGGGCGCGCGGGGCGCAAAGGCCGCTGTGCGGTGGGCTGTTGGGGTCGCCGGGGCGCGGTACGGCAGAGGTGGTCCGGACCCGGGCGAGCGCGTGGCGGCACCCCCGCCCCGGGCCGGGAAAGGGCATTTTCGCGGAGTGGGGAGAGGCGCCCCGGGGGCGTGCCGGAATTCCGCCGGGAAAACTGCCGTACGGGATTCGAGGGCCACATGCGAACCGGACAAGTCAACATTTACTTCTCCGGATTTCCTCTGCATAGTGGCGGGTCGAATCGAGAGGGGGCTCTTCCTTGTCGCAGATCCACGACAACGCCGCACAGCAGGTGGAGCTGGAGCGGGTGCAGGTGTCCGTCATCGGCGAGCTGTTCGACGAGCGGCTCGCCGGGGCGCGGGAGCAGCTGGGGCGGGTGCTCGCGTCGGCGGCGGACGGCGCGGGCGAGGTGTACGAGCGGGAGGTGGCGGCCGGGCGGCTGGCGGGCGAGGTGCGCCGGTTGCAGGGCGCCGAGGGCGGGCTGGTCTTCGGCCGGATCGACCTGGCGGACGGGACGGTGCTGCGGATCGGGCGGCTGGGGCTGCAACGGGACGAGGACGAGCTGCCGTTGCTGGTGGACTGGCGGGCGGAGGCGGCACGGGCCTTCTACGAGGCGACGCCGGTCCACCCCCTGGGGCTGCGGCGGCGCCGCCACCTGAGCCTGACGGGCCGCACGGTGGTCGGGGTGAGCGACGAACTGCTGGACGGTTCGGAGCCGGCCGCCGGGGACGTCGTGGGGGACGGCCCGTTGGCGGCGGCGCTGCGGGAGCGGCGGACCGGGCGGATGGGGACGGCGGTCGCCACGCTCCAGACCGAGCAGGACGCGATCGTCCGCTCCTCGCACCGCGGGGTGACGGTGGTGCAGGGCGGCCCGGGCACCGGGAAGACGGTGGTGGCGCTGCACCGCGCCGCGTACGTGCTGTACGCGTTCCCGAAGGCGGCCGAGCGCGGTGTGCTGGTGCTGGGTCCGAACGCGCGGTTCCTCGACTACATCTCCCAGGTGCTGCCCTCGCTCGGGGAGAACGACGTCGTCCTGGCGACGTGCGAGGAGCTGGCCGGCGTCGCGCCGGGCGCCGTGGACGGGTTCGGGGCGGCGCGCCTCAAGGGCGGCGCCGAACTGGCCGACGCGCTGGCCGGGTCGGTCCGCTCGCGGCAGGCCCCGGGCGGGGACTTCACCGTCCGGGTCGGGCGGGAGTGGGTCCGCCTGGAGGAGGCGGAGGTCGCCGGGGCGCGGGCGGCGGCGCAGGCGAGCGGCCTCGCCCACAACCGGGCGCGCCGGCTGTTCCTGGAGCTGCTGGTGGACTCCCTGACCGGCGCGCTGGCCCGCGGCACGGTCGAGGCGCTGGAGCGCATCGACGCCGAGGTCGCGCTGCTCACCGGCATCGACCTCGACCGGATGGCGGCCCGGGACCTGCGCAGACTCGGCGTCGACGACGAACCCGCCACGGGGGCCGACGAGTTCGACGCCGACGCCGTCCGGGCCGCGCTCCTGGACGACGCGTACGTGGACCGGGCCGTCGAGGAGCTCTGGCCGCGGCTCGTGCCGGGCGAGGTCGTCGACGCCCTGCTGGCCGACGCCGACGCACTGGCCGAGCGCCTGCCGCACCTCGGCGACGACGAGCGGGCGTCGCTGCTGCGCACGCCCGGCGCGCCGTGGGCCGACGCCGACGTGCCGCTGCTCGACGAGGCGGCGAGCCTGGTCGACGGGCCGCCCGAGCAGGCCTTCGGGCACGTCGTCGTCGACGAGGCGCAGGAGCTGACGGCGATGCAGTGGCGGATGATTCTGCGCCGGTGCCCGGGCCGGTCGATGACACTGGTCGGCGACTTCGCGCAGGCGGGCCCGGCGGCGACCGCACGGGACTGGCACGAGGCGCTCGCCCCGCACGTCGGCCGGCGCTTCGACCTGCGGACGCTCACCGTCAGCTACCGGACCACGCGGGAGATCCTGGCCACCACCGGGGAGTTGCTCGGCCGGATCGCCCCGGGGCAGCCGCCGGTCCGGTCGATCCGGCACGGTGAGGAGCCCCGGACCGTCGCGGTGGCGCCGGAGCGGCTCGCCGGTGAGCTGGTGCGCGAGCTGCGGGCGCAGGCCGCCGCGCATCCGGGCGAGCTGCTCGGCGTGGTGTGCGCGGACGGCCGGACGGCGGAACTGGCGGCCGCCGGGGTCGAGCGGTACGCCCGGCTGGTCCCGGCGTCGGAGGCGCGCGGCCTGGAGTTCGACGAGGCCGTCGTGGTCGACCCGGACGGGATCGTCGCCGCCCGGCCCGCGGGCGAACGGGACCTGTACGTCGCCCTGACCCGCGCCACCAAGCGGCTGTGCACGGTCACCCTTCGGGAGGCCGGGGCGTAGCGGGGTGCCTCCCGCACGGGAAGTCGGCCCGGCCGACTTCCCGTGCGGGAGGGGCCGCGTCCGGGTTCCGGGGGCCGCGTCCGGGAACCGGGGTCCTGGTAGTGGGTGACCCGTCGACGCGAGGACACAAGGTGTCCTAAAGTGAATGACGTGTCTTCCCGGGGCTCCGCGGCGCCGCCGGGCGGGTCGCCGCTGCCCGCGGCCCGCCGGTGCGGGCCGCACCCCGCGCCCCGGCGGACCGCTCCGACCGAAGAGCGAAGGAGAACCACGGCGATGGCCGACACGTTCGAGACGGGCAAGACCGACCTGGTGGACCTGGCCCACCAGCGGATGCGGACCGCGATCCCCGACAACGACTGGACGGTGCGCCAGAAACTGGCCCTGACCTGCCGCATCCTGTTCGACGCCGGCCACGACTCCGGGCTGGCCGGCCAGATCACCGCCCGGGCCGAACGCCCGGGCACCTACTACACCCAGCGCCTGGGCCTGGGCTTCGACGAGATCACCGAGGACAACCTCCTCCTCGTCGACGAGGACCTCCACGTCCTGGAGGGCGACGGGATGGCCAACCCGGCCAACCGGTTCCACAGCTGGGTCTACCGGGCCCGCCCGGACGTCAACTGCATCATCCACACCCACCCGCTGCACGTCTCCGCGCTCTCGATGCTGGAGACCCCGCTGGTCGTCTCGCACATGGACCTGTGCCCGCTCTACGACGACTGCGCCTTCCTGGAGAAGTGGCCCGGCATCCCGGTCGGCAACGAGGAGGGCGAGATCATCTCCGCCGCCCTCGGCGACAAGCGCGCCCTCCTGCTCGCCCACCACGGCCAGCTGGTCGCCACCGGAACCGTCGAGGAGGCGTGCACCCTGGCCCTGCTCTTCGAGCGGGCCGCCGAGCTCCAGCTCCTCGCCGGGGCCGCCGGGAAGATCCAGGAGATCCCCGGACCGCTCGCCAAGGAGGCGCACGACTGGATCTCCACCCCCAAGCGCGGCCAGGCGAACTTCGCCTACTACGCCCGCCGCGCCCTGCGGGCCGGCCACGGCGACGCCCTCGTCACCCGGAAGGACTCCTGAGATGCCCGCCACCACCCTGGAAGGGATCATCGCCTACCCGGTGACCCCGTTCTCCGCGGCCGACGGCGGCCCGGACCTCGACCGGCTCACCGAGCTGATCGACCGGCTGGTCCGCTCCGGCTGCCACGCCATCGCCCCGCTCGGCTCCACCGGCGAGAGCGCCTACCTCGACGACCAGGAGTGGTACACCGCCGCCGAGGCGTCGGTGGCGGCCGTCGCCGGCCGGGTGCCCACCGTCGTCGGCATCGCCGACCTCACCACCCGCAGCGCCGTCCGCCGCGCCCGGTTCGCCGAACGGGCCGGCGCCGACGTGGTGATGGTGCTGCCGCTCTCGTACTGGCGGCTGGACGAACGCGAGATCACCCGGCACTACACCGAGATCGCCGACGCGATCGGCATCCCGCTGATGATCTACAACAACCCCGCCACCGCCGGGGTCGACCTCCGCCCGGAACTCATGCACCGGCTGGTCGACCAGGTGGAGAACATCACCATGGTCAAGGAGAGCAGCGGCGACATCCAGCGGATGCACCGGCTCACCCAGCTCTCCGACGGCGCCCTGCCGTTCTACAACGGCTCCAACCCGCTGGCCCTGGAGGCGTTCGCGGCCGGCGCGGCCGGCTGGTGCACGGCCGCACCCTGCCTCATCCCCGAGCTCACCCTCGACCTGTACCGGGCGGTGCGCGCCGGTGACCCGGAGACGGCCCGCCGGGTGTTCTACCGGCAGCTGCCGGTGCTGCAGTTCCTGCTCGGCGGGGGTCTGCCGACCACGGTGAAGGCGGGCCTGGCCCTGCGCGGCCTGGACGTCGGCGAGCCCCGGCACCCCTTGCTGCCGCTGGACGGGGCGCGGACGGCGCAGCTGTCCGCGCTGCTGTCCGCGGCGGGCGTCGCCCTGGCGGACGGCGCCGGGCCGAAGGCCTGACAGCGGCGTGGGGCCGCCCTGAAGCCGGGCTAGGGACGGCTTCAGGGCGGCCCCGGGCCCGCCGGGCCCGTCAGGGCAGCGTGGGAACCCGGTCCGAGGGGCCGTCCGGGTCGTCGTGGATGACCACGAGGATCTCGGCCGGCTCCGGCCCGGTGCTCCGGCAGCGGTGGGGCAGCGCCGAGTTGAAGTACACGCTGTCCCCGGGGCCGAGTTCGACGCTCCGCTCGGGGAACTCCAGCACGGCGGTGCCCGCGTGGACGAAGAAGAACTCCTCGCCCGTGTGCGACTTGAACGGCGGGTCCGCCGGTTCGGTCGGCGGGTACATCATGAACGGCACCATCCGCTTGCCGCTGAGCCCGGTCGCGATGCCCTCGTAACGGGAGACGCCGGAGCCCGCCCCGGTGCCCACCGGAGTGCGCTCACCGGCCCGGACGACGGTGACGAGCTCGGGCTCCACCTCGTCCGAGAAGAGCCGGCCGACGTCGACCTTGAGGGCGTGGGCCAGCTTGAGCGCTGTCGAGATCGACGGGTCGCTGATGCCGCGCTCGACCTTGGAGAGGTAGCTCTTGGTGACGCCGACCTGCTCGGCGAGTGCCTCCAGGCTGAGCCGGTTCTGCTTCCTCAGCACCCGCAACCTGCCGGCCATGCGCCACCTCTCACCCACGGAATCGTCCGGTCCATTATCGGTCCGGCGTGCGGGGAAGCGCGGTTGCGGTGCCGGTCGGTGCCGGTCGGTGCCCGGTGGCCGGCCGGGCCGGGGGCCGGGGCGTTCCTGCGGCCCGTCCGACCGGACCCGCAGAAACGCCCTAGGATCGCCGGATGATCACCGTACCGTCCGGCCGGGTCACCCTCTCCGACCGTCGCACCCGGCGCAGTTGGGCCGTCGACGTCGCCCCGTTCCGGCTGACGGCCTGTCCGGTGACCCGCGAGCAGTACGAGGGCGCGACCGGCGACCGCCGCCCCGCGCACAGCGTCTCCTGGCTGGACGCCGTCCGCCACTGCAACGAGCTGTCCCGGCGCGAAGGCCTCGCACCCGCCTACGAGGTGGACGGCGAGGACGTCTCCTGGGACCGCGCCGCCGACGGCTACCGGCTGCCCACCGAGGCCGAATGGGAACACGCCTGCCGCGCCGGCACGGACGGCCCGCGCTACGGCCCGCTGGACGACATCGCCTGGTACCGCGGCAACTCGGGCGAGCGCCCGCACGAGGTGGGCGGGCTGCGCCCGAACGCCCACGGGCTGTACGACCTGCTCGGCAACGTCTGGGAGTGGTGCTGGGACCGGTACGACCCCGAGGTGTACGGCGAGTACCGCGTCCTGCGCGGCGGCGGCTGGTTCGACGAGCACTGGAGCTGCCGCGCCTCCGTCCGCCGCCGGAGCCACCCGACGCTGCGGATCGACGACGTGGGATTCCGGCTCGCCCGCTCGATCCACAGCCTGCCGCGCACCGGTCCCCGGCCGCCGCTCGGTTGAGGAACCGTCGCGTCCGCTCGGGCGTTGGCGCCTGCATGAGTGAAGAATCAGTGTCCCTGCGCCCGATAGCCGAGGCCGACCTCCCCGTGGTCGAGGGACTGGTGAACGACCCGGAGATGCTGGGGGAGTTCCAGTGGTACGGCTGGCGCGATCCGCAGCGGTACCGCCGCCGGTGGCTGGAGAGCGGGCTGCTGGAGGAGGGGCAGTGGATGCTCGCGGTCGAGGTCGGGGGCAGGTTCGGCGGTTTCGTCGCCGCCAACCGCAGCGGGGTGCGGCCGTCCGCCCCGTACTGGAGCATCGGCGTGCAGCTGCTGCCGCACGTGCGCGGGCGCGGCATCGGCACCCGGGCCCAACGGCTGCTGGTGGACCACCTGTTCGCGCACTCCCCGGTGATGCGGCTGGAGGCGGACACCGAGGCGGGCAACCTGGCCGAGCAGCGCGTCCTGGAGAAGCTCGGCTTCACCCGGGAGGGCGTGCAGCGCGCGGTGACCTTCCGGGCCGGCGCGTGGCGCGATGTCGTCCGGTACAGCCTGCTGCGCACCGACCCGCGTCCGTAGGGCGTGCCTAGGCGATCCCGAACCACTCCTCGGCGAGGGCGTCCAGCGTCCGTGCCGAGGGCTTCAACTCCCGCAGGTACCACGGCAGGTTGCTGTACACGTGGAGCAGGGTGCACGCCATCAGCAGCCTGGGCTCGAAGCGGCGGCCGTAGGCGTTCAGCAGGTGGCCGAGCAGGTGCGGGTCGGCCCGGGTGGTGAAGAGTCCGACGGCGACCAGGTCGTAGGCCGGGTCGCCGATCATCGCGGGCTCGAAGTCGATCAGGCCGGTGAGGCGCCAGCCGTCGGCCGGGTCGGTGAGCAGGTGCTCGCGCATGAACTCGGTGTGCAGCAGCGAGCGCCCGGGGGCGGCGGGGAGCGGGGCGGCGGCGAGGAAGTCCGGGATCTGCTCCAGCCACTCCCGCGCCAGCCCGCGTTCGCGCTGGCGGGCCACCGCGCCCGCGGCCCGGCGGGCCAGGAAGGCCGGCCAGTCGCCGGGGCCGAGGACGTCGGCGAGCGGCTCGGGGTCGAGGGCGTGCAGGGCGGCGAGCGCCTCGCCGCAGCGGCGGGCGATCCGCTCGCGGTCGGGCGGCGGGATGCGCGGCCAGGCCGGGGCGAGGCCCTCGCCGGGCAGACGGGACATCAGGACGTGGCGCCAGCCGTTGACGTACTCGCCGGCCTCGTGGACGGTCGGGGTGGGGATCGGCAGCGCGCCGTCCAGGCGGGTGAGCACGCGCTCCTCGACGATGCCGTCCCGGGCGGCGGCGGCCGGGAACAGCTTGAGCACCAGCGCGTCGCCGACCGCGTAGACCGGTACGGAGCCCTCCGGGAAGCGCTCCAGGGGCAGGCCCCCGACGCCCAGCCGGGCGCAGAGCGCCTCGGCGCCGGGGCGCATCACCGTCTCGTCGGGGACGACCGCGTCCCACTCCTCGTCCGTCAGCACCAAGGGCAGCACCGGCGTACCGTAGGCGGGCGAACGGCCCCGGCGCAAAGGGTTTTCAGTGCCCCTCCGGGCGGGTGCCGCAGGTCTCCATGCCCGACGGGACCGGTTCGGGCCCGCCGTCCGGGTCGCGGGTGAGCAGGTAGCGGGCGCCGGGGCCGGCCTCGCCGGCGCGGTCGGCGGCGTTGTAGAGGGCGCAGCGGGAGAGGGACAGGCAGCCGCAGCCGATGCAGCCGGTGAGCTTGGCCTTGAGCCGTTGGAGTTCGGCGATCTGCTCGTCGATCCGGCTCTGCCAGGACGCGGCGACCCGGTCCCACTCGGTGCCGCTGGGGGCCGGGCGCTCGGGGAGGCGGTCGAGGGCGACCTTCGCCTCGTCCAGGGACAGGCCCACCCGCTGGGCGGCGCGGATGAAGGCGATCCGGCGCAGCGTGCCGCGGGTGTAGCGGCGCTGGCCGCCGGAGGTGCGGGTGGCCTGGATCAGGTCGAGGCTCTCGTAGTAGCGCAGCGCGGAGGCGGCGAGGCCACTGCGGCGGGCGAGTTGGCCGATGGTGAGCAGGTCGCCGTGGTGCGGGCCGGGGGCCCGGCGGCCGTCGGAGTGGGCGGTCATGGGAACCCACTGTAGCCGCTTGACCTCAAGTCGGCTTTAAGGTGCAGCATCGTGGTCATGACGACGAACGCGACCGCCACGAACGCGACCGCCACGAACGCGACCGGCACCCGATTCGAGGACCTGCCCGCCCTGATGGCGCTGATGACCGGCGCCGAGAAGCACGGCCCGGCCGCCACCTCCACCCTGGACGCGCTCTGGGTGCTGTACGACCGGGTGCTGCGGGTGACCCCGGAGACCGCCAAGGCCCAGGACCGCGACCGCTTCCTGCTCTCCAAGGGCCACGGCCCGATGGCGTACTACGCCGTACTGGCGGCCAAGGGCTTCCTCGACCCGGCCGTGCTGCCGAGCTTCGGCGGCTACGACTCGCCGCTCGGCCACCACCCGGACCGCACCCTGCTCGCGGGCGTCGAGATCGCCTCCGGCTCGCTCGGACACGGCCTGCCGCTGGCCGTCGGCACCGCGCTCGGGCTGCGGGCCCAGGGCCTGACCGACCCGGCGGTGTGGGTGCTGGTCGGCGACGCGGAGTTCGACGAGGGCTCCAACGCCGAGGCGGTGGCCTTCGCCGGGGCCTACGGGCTGGAGCGGCTGCACGTGGTGGTGATCGACAACTCCTCGGCCACGCACGGCTGGCAGGGCGGCATCGCCCAGCGCTTCGCGGCCGAGGGCTGGTCGACCGCCACGGTGGACGGGCGCGACCACGAGGCGCTGCACCGCGCGTACACCGCGGAGCACCCGGGCCGCCCGCACGTGGTGGTCGCCCGGGTCGAGCCCAAGGAGCAGCACTGAGCACCCGGCGGCGGCCCCGCCCCGCCAAGACCGATCAGGCCGAGACCGATCAGGCCAAGACCGAGCCCCCGAGAGGAACTTCACCGATGGACACCATGCGCGAGCGCTTCGTGGACGTGACCACCCGCCTGCTGGACGAGGACCCCCGGCTGGCCGTGGTGCTCGCCGACATCACCGCCGCCGCCTTCGCCCCGGCACAGCGGCGCCACCCCGACCGGGTGGTCAACGTCGGCATCCGCGAGCAGCTGCTGATCGGCGCGACGGGCGGCCTGGCGCTCACCGGGATGCGTCCGATCGCCCACACCTTCGCCAGCTTCCTGATCGAGCGGCCCTTCGAACAGGTCAAGCTGGACCTCGTCCACCAGGGCGTCGGCGCCGTGCTGGTGAGCGCGGCGGGCTCGTACGACTGGCCGGCCGGCGGCCGCACCCACATGTCCCCGGGCGACGTCGCCCTGCTGGACACCCTGCCGGACTGGACGGTCCACGTCCCCGGCCACCCGGACGAGGCCGAGCAACTGCTGCGCCACGCCTACGCGGACGGCGACCGCAATGTGTACGTCCGGCTCTCGGAGCACCGGAACGCGGCCGCGGTGCCGGTCGAGCCGGGCCGCTTCACCACCGTCCGGTCCGGCTCGCGCGGAGCCGTGCTCGCCGTCGGGCCGATGCTGGACGCGGTGCTCGCGGCCACCGAGGGCCTGGACGTCGCCGTGCTGTACGCGGCGACGGTGCGCCCCTTCGACGCCGCCGGGCTGCGCGCGGCGCTCGGCGACCGGGCGGACGTGGTGCTGGTCGAGCCGTACCTGGCGGGCACCTCCGCGAACGAGGCGCACGCGGCGCTCGCCGACCGCCCGCACCGGGTGCTGGGCCTGGGGGTGCCGCGCGAGGAGCACCGGCACTACGGCTCGATCGCGGAGCACCTGGCCGCCTACGGCCTGGACGCCCCGGCGCTCCGGGAGCGGATCGGCACCTTCCTCCGGTGAGCCCGGCCGCTACGGTGAGCCCGGCCGCTCCGGTGGGCCCGGCCGCTACGGTGGGCCCGTCGTGCCGGCGGGCGTCCGGCCGGGCCGCACGGCGACGACCGCCACCGCGTCCGCCGCCAGCCGCACCGCCGTCCCCTCCAGCTCCGCCGCCCCGAAGGCCGCCACCACCTCGCGCCCGGTGGCCCCGAGCGGCAGCGCGGCCCCGTCCGGCCCGAGGTTGACGGCGATCCGGTACGGCCCCCGGTGCACCACCAGCCGGCCCGCCGCCTCGTCGAAGTCCGCGCGCACCGCGCCGAGGTCGGGGTCGGACAGCTCCGGGTGCTCGCGCCGCAGCCGGATCAACGTCCGGTACCACGTGAGCAGTTCGGCGTGGGGGGCGCGCCGGAGCTCGGTCCAGTCGAGGACCGAGCGCAGTACGGTGGCCGGCTCCTGGGGGTCTGGGACGGCCTCGGCGGCCCAGCCGTGCCCGGTGAACTCCCGGCGCCGGCCCTGCCGGACGGCCTCGGCGAGGTCCGGGTCGGTGTGGTCGGTGAAGTACTGCCAGGGGGTGGCGGCGCCCCACTCCTCGCCCATGAAGAGCATCGGGGTGAACGGTGAGGTGAGCACCAGCGCCGCGCCGCAGGCGAGCCGGCCGGGCGAGAGGCTGGTGGAGACGCGGTCCCCCAGCGCCCGGTTGCCGACCTGGTCGTGGGTCTGGAGGTAGCCGAGCAGCCGGTGGCCGTTGCCGGGCGGGGTGAACGGGCGTCCGTGCCGGCGGCCGCGGAACGAGGACCAGGTGCCGTCGTGGAAGAACCCCCGGGTGAGCGTCTTGGCGAGGGCGGCGAGCGGCGCGTGCGCGAAGTCCCCGTAGTAGCCCTGGGATTCGCCGGTGAGCGCGCAGTGCAGGGCGTGGTGGAAGTCGTCGCTCCACTGCGCGGTGAGGCCCTGTCCGCCCGCCTCGGGCGGGGCGGTGGTGGCCGGGGTGTTGAGGTCGGACTCGGCGATCAGGAACAGCGGCCGGTTGGTGGCGACCGCCAACCTCCCCACCTCGGCGGAGAGTTCCTCCAGGAAGTGGACGGCCCGGTCGTCCGCGAGGGCGTGCACGGCGTCCAGCCGCAGCCCGTCGATGCGGTAGTCGCGCAGCCAGGCCAGCGCGCTGCCGATCAGGTAGGCGCGCACCTCGTCCGAGCCGGGCGCGTCCAGGTTGACCGCCGAGCCCCACGGGGTGTGGTGCCGGTCGGTGAAGTACGGGCCGTACGCGGGAAGGTGGTTGCCGGACGGGCCGAGGTGGTTGTGCACCACGTCGAGCACCACCCCGAGGCCCTTGCGGTGGGCGGCGTCCACGAAGCGCTTGAGCCCCTCGGGCCCGCCGTAGGGCTCGTGGACGGCCCAGAGCGAGACCCCGTCGTAGCCCCAGCCGTGCCGGCCGGGGAACGGGCAGACCGGCATCAGCTCGACGAAGTCCACGCCCAACTCGACCAGGTGGTCCAGGCGTTCGGCGGCGGCGTCGAAGGTGCCGCGGGCGGTGAAGGTGCCCACGTGCAGCTCGTACAGCACCGCGCCGGGCAGCGCCCGGCCGCGCCGGCCGGGCCGCGACCAGCGGAACGCGGCGTGGTCCACCGCGCGGCTGGGCCCCTCCGGGCCGTGCGGCTGCCGGGCCGAGCGCGGGTCGGGCAGCGGCGGGCCGTCGTCCAGCCGGAAGGCGTAGTCGCCCGCCGGGGCCTCGCCGGACCACCAGCCGTCCCGGTCCGGGCAGCGGGCCAGGTCGTAGCCGAAGCCGTTGACGTCGACCCGCACGCGGGAGGCGGCGTTGGGCGCCCACACCTCGTAGCGCGGCATCAGTCCCTCCTCGTCAGCAGGGCCACCGGCAGGGCCGCCAGCAGCTCCGCCACCGGCACCGTGCCCGCCGGGAGGCCGCGCCCGGTCAGCTCGTCCGTCCAGGGCCCGCCGGCCGGCAGCTCCAGCACGGTGTCGCGCCAGCCGCCGGCCCGCTCCAGCCCGTACGGCAGCCGGGTGACGGCGGTGACCACGTCCCCGCCCCGGGCGAAGGCCAGCAGGTGGTCACCGGCGGGGCCCGCGGCGTGCAGCGGCCGGTACGGGCCGAGCGGGCGGGTGCGGCGCAGGTGCAGCGCGGTGGCGGTGAGGTGCAGCTTCTCCCGGGCGAGGTCGCCGGGGCGCGGCGCGGCCGCGTCGGTGAGCCGCACGGCGAGCGCGCCGAAGTCCACCACGCCCCGGTTGTCCGGGTCGACCAGGGTGTACAGCGGCTCCTCGCTGCCCTGGTAGAGGTCCGGCACGCCCGGCACGGTGAGGTGCAGCAGCGCGGCGGCCAGGGTGTTGGCGCGGGCGTACGGGGCGAGGGCGTGGACGGCGCCCTCGATCCGGGGGAGCAGCCCGGGGTTGGCGTGGACCGCGCGGGCGCGCTGCTCCAGGGCCCGCTCGTAGCGGGGGTCGGGGGTGGTCCAGGAGGTGTGGAGCTTGGCCTCGCGGGCGGACTTGAGCAGGGCGGCGACCAGCCGGTCCGGGTCGATCGGCCAGGCGGCGACCAGGGTGTGCCACAGCAGCCAGTCGGCGTCCGGGTCGAAGCCGGGTCCGGCGGCGGTGGACCAGGCGGCGGCCTCGGCGGCCCAGGCGTCCGGCCGCTCGGCGAGCACGGCGAGCCGGGCCCGGGCGTCGGCGCTGCGCTTGGTGTCGTGGGTGGACAGCACCGTCATGCTGTGCGGCCAGGCGCGCTCCAGGTAGCGGCACCAGTCGTGGAAGTCCGCGGGACGCAGTCCGGGCCGGGCGGGCTCGCCGCCGACCTCGTTGAGGCCGGGCAGGGCGTTCCAGCGGTAGAAGGCGGTGTCCTCGACGCCCTTGGCGGCCACCGCGGCGGCGGTCTGGGCGAAGCGGGTGCAGAACTCGTCCTTGTCGGCGCCCCGGCCCAGCTCGCCGAGCGCGAGCGCGGCCACCAGCCGGTCGGTCGGGTCGGCGGAGCCCTCCAGGGCGGCCCGCAGCTGCTGCGCCGAGGCGGCCGGGACCGCCTCGCCGGGCCGGGCGTACGGCCGGTACGCCGGGTAGCCGGTGAGCAGCCGGCCGAGCGCGGCCCGCAGCTGCCCCGGCGAGTGGTCGGCGTGCGCGGGCTCGGCGGCGCCGATCCGCAGCGCGATCCGTACCAGCCGGTCGACCTCGGCGGCGAGTTCGCCGTCCGGCCCGGCCATGTCGGCCCGCCCGCGGCGGGCCTCGGCGACGGCGGGGTGCGGGTCCGCGCAGACGTCCCGGACCGGGCCGCCGTGCCGGAAGGACTCGTACGCCCCGGCCAGCCGGCAGGCGCCCGCGTGGTCGGTGAGCACGCCGTCGATCCGGCGCAGCGCGTCGTAGCCGGTGGTGCCGGCCACCGGCCAGTCCTCGGGCAGCCGCTCCTCGCCGGTGAGGATCTTCTCGACCACGACGTACGCCCCGGCCGCGCCCCCCGCCTGCCCGCCGGTGGTGCCCGGCTCCCCGCCGGTGGCCGCTGCCAGGCGCCGCAGGTAGCCGCGCGGGTCGGCGAGCCCGTCCGGGTGGTCGATCCGGAAGCCGTCCAGGACGCCGTCCGCGTGCAGTCCGAGCAGGACGGCGTGGGTGGCGGCGAACACCTCCGGGTCCTCGGCCCGCAGGGCGATCAGCTCGTTGACGGTGAAGAAGCGCCGGTAGTTGAGCTCGGTGCGGGCCAGGCGCCACCAGGCGAGCCGGTACCACTGGCGGCCGAGCAGCTCGGGCAGCGGCAGCTCCTCGGTGCCGGGGCGCAGCGGCAGCTCGTGCTCGTGGTAGCGCAGCACGCCCCCCGCCGGGCGGCCGGGAGGCGCCCCCACGGCGTCCACGGTGAGCTGGTCCAGGACGGCGCCGAGCCGGTCGCCGAGCAGCGGCAGCAGCACCCGGCCGCGCCCGGGGGCGTCGGCGGGGCCGGCCTGGGCGGTCCAGTCGATGTCGAACCAGCGCGCGTACGGCGAGTCGGGACCGTCGCGCAGCACCTGCCACAGCGGCCGGTTGAGCCGTTCGGGGGCGGGCACGGCCATGTGGTTGGGCACCACGTCGGCGATCAGCCGCAGGCCGTGGCGGTGCGCGGCGGCGGCCAGTTCGCGCAGCGCCGGCTCGCCGCCGAGCTGCTCGCTGATCCGGGTGTGGTCGACGGTGTCGTAGCCGTGGGTGGAGCCGGGGACGGCCTCCAGCAGCGGGGACAGGTGCAGGTGGGAGACGCCGAGGGCGGCCAGGTAGGGGACGGCGCCGGTGGCGTCGCGGAGGGTGAAGCCGGGCTGGAGCTGGAGGCGGTACGACGACGAGGGGACGGTGGCGGCCGGGCGGGGCTGCGCGGGCTCGGCGGCGGGGGTCATAGCTCCATAGGTACCCGGGGGAGGCCGCCGCCAAGACCCGCTGCTGGCCCGAACAGGTGACCGCCCCCGGCCGTCCGAAGGGCCCGCGCCGCGTCCGGCGACCGGCCAGGCGGGGCGCCGCGGCACCGCCGGCACGGGCGCCCGGGTCAAGGCCCGCACGGACCGGAGCACCTAGGCGGGCCGCTGCAGCACCATCAGCGAGCGGTCGGTGAGCCAGAGGGCGTCCCCGGCCTTGACCCGGGCGCCGGTGCCGGGGGCGGGCAGCCGGGGCCGGGCGGTGTCGACCACGACCTGCCACTCCTGCCCGTGGTCGGCGGGCACGGTGAACTCCAGCGGTTCGGAGTGGGCGTTGAACATCAGCAGGAAGGAGTCGTCGACGATCCGGCCGCCGCGCCGGTCCGGTTCGGAGATCGCGTAGCCGTTGAGGAAGACGGTCAGCGACTTGGCGTAGCTGGTGCCCCAGTTGCGCTTGGTCATCTCCTCCCCGGTCGGGGTGAACCAGGCGATGTCGGTGAGGTCGTCGAAGCCGCCGGAGGCGGACACCGGCCGCCCGTGGAAGAACCGCCGCCTCCGGAACACCGGGTGGTCGCGGCGCAGCCAGATCATCCCCTGGGTGAACTCCAGCAGCCGCGCCTGCGGCCCGTCGCCCTCGGGCCAGTGCACCCAGGTGAGTTCGTTGTCCTGGCAGTAGGCGTTGTTGTTGCCCAGCTGGGTGCGGCAGAGCTCGTCGCCGTGCGAGAGCATCGGCACGCCCTGGGAGAGCATCAGGGTGGCGATGAAGTTGCGCTGCTGGCGCTCCCGCAGCTCCTCGACGGCCGGGTCGGCGGCGGGGCCCTCGGTGCCGCAGTTCCAGGAGCGGTTGAAGGACTCGCCGTCCCGGTTGTCCTCGCCGTTGGCGTCGTTGTGCTTCTCGTTGTACGAGACCAGGTCGCGCAGGGTGAAACCGTCGTGGCAGGTCACGAAGTTGATCGAGGCGATCGGGCGGCGGCCGTCGTCCTGGTAGAGGTCGGCGGAGCCGGTGAGCCGGGAGCCGAACTCGGCGAGGGTGGCGTTCTCGCCGCGCCACAGGTCCCGCACGGTGTCCCGGTACATGCCGTTCCACTCCGTCCACAGCGGGGGGAAGTTGCCCACCTGGTAGCCGCCCTCGCCGAGGTCCCAGGGTTCGGCGATCAGCTTGGCCTGGGAGACCACCGGGTCCTGCTGGACCAGGTCGAAGAAGGAGGACAGCCGGTCCACCTCGTGGAACTGCCGGGCGAGGGTGGCGGCGAGGTCGAAGCGGAAGCCGTCCACGTGCATCTCGGTGACCCAGTAGCGCAGCGAGTCCATGATCAGCTGGAGCACGTGCGGGCTGCGCATCAGCAGGCTGTTGCCGGTGCCGGTGGTGTCCTCGTAGAAGCGCTGGTCGCGGGCGAGGCGGTAGTAGGAGACGTTGTCCAGGCCGCGCAGCGACAGCGTCGGCCCCAGGTGGTTGCCCTCGGCGGTGTGGTTGTAGACGACGTCCAGGATCACCTCGATCCCGGCCGCGTGCAGCGCCTTGACCATGGACTTGAACTCCTGCACCTGCTGGCCGCGGTCGCCGGTGGAGGAGTAGGAGGAGTGCGGGGCGAAGAAGCCGACGGTGTTGTAGCCCCAGTAGTTGGCGAGGCCGAGGTCCCGCAGCCGGTGGTCGCGGACGAACTGGTGCACCGGCATCAGCTCGATCGCGGTGACGCCGAGCTTGGCCAGGTGCTCGATCACCGCCGGGTGGGCCAGGCCCGCGTACGTCCCGCGGATCTCCTCGGGGATGCCCGGGTGCAGCCGGGTCAGGCCCTTGACGTGGGCCTCGTAGATGACGGTGCGGTGGTAGTCGGTGCGCGGCGGCCGGTCGGTGCCCCAGTCGAAGTACGGGTTGATCACCACCGAGTGCATGGTGTGCGGGGCGGAGTCCAGGTCGTTGCGGCGCTCGGGGGCGCCGAAGTGGTAGCCGTAGACCGACTCGTCCCAGTCGATGTGCCCGCTCATCGCTTTGGCGTACGGGTCCAGCAGCAGCTTGGCGCTGTTGTGCCGCTGGCCCAGGCCCGGGTTGTACGGGCCGTGCACGCGGAAGCCGTACCGCTGGCCGGGCTGGACGCCCGGGAGGTAGGCGTGCCGGACGAAGGCGTCCGTCTCGCGCAGCTCGACGGCCGTCTCGGAGCCGTCCTCGGCGATCAGGCACAGCTCGATCCGGTCGGCGCTCTCGGAGAACACGGCGAAGTTGGTGCCGGCCCCGTCGTAGGTGGCGCCGAGCGGGTAGGGCGTACCGGGCCAGACCTGCATGACTTCTCAACTTCCTTGCTGCCGACGGAAACTGACGTGTGCTCCGACAACGGGACCGGCCGCCTGCCGGGGCCCGGACGCTCTCTTCCCGGCCGGGCGGCCGGGCATGTGCGTGACCGTGCGCCGTGACGCACGGCACAGCCGCCGTGACGCGCGGCACAGGGCATACTCCCCGAGCCCCTCCCCGGGGGCCGGGACATCCGGCCCGGGTTGGGCCGAACGAGCGCCCGTCGAGCATTCGTGTGAAGAGTGCTCCGGTGGTGCGGGAGGGGCCCCGGGCAACCGGCTGCGATCGGCTCGCGGCGGGCAGTACCCTTGATCGTCCGGCCGCCCGGGGCGGGCCGACAGGCTTTCGACGGTCCCCGCGCCCGCGGGGGCCGGCCGCAGCAACCAGATGAGGTGGCGCATGGTGTTCCCCGCCGGCGGCCGTGGTTCCGGGCCCGGCGGCCCCGACCGGGGCGCGACCCGCAGCGAGGCGCCCACGGTGGTCATGCGTCCCACCCTGACCGGCCGGGCCCTGGTGCCCGCCCAGGGCGGCCCGGTCGAGATACCCGCACTGGCCTGGTCGGCCGGCGAATGGGAGGACGCCTACCAGCGGGTCCGGCTGTCCGGCCGCGCCTACGTCTGGCTCAACCTGGTCGAACAGCGGCTGCGCGCCCTGGTCGACGAGGTGCTGCACCCGATCTACGCCCCCGCCCACGGCGAGGACTGGGTCACCGCCGCCGCCGGGCCGGCCGGCGAGGAGTGGGCGCACCGGGCCGGGGCCGTGCGCGAGGTCAGCCGCCGCAAGGGCTACCTCCTCGACCCGGCCGACGACGACCCGCTGGTCTTCCTCACCCTGCCCCAGCTGCGCGAACTGATGGTGCAGCACTGGCCCTGCTTCGAGCCGTACCTGGCCGACCGGCGCGAGATCGAGCTGGCGCTCGACGAGCTGGAGGTGGCCCGGCACGTGGTCTCCCGCAACCGGGTGCTCACCCAGACCGTGCTGGCCCAGACCGAGCGGGCCGCCGCCCGGCTGCTGGCCGTGCTGGACGGGGGCGCCGGCGGGGTGCCCGCCGACGTGGTCGAGTCCCTGGTGGCCGGCCGGTACGCGGACGTCGTCGCCGTGCACGCCGACCGGGTCCGGCTCCAGCGCGACCTCCCCGTCGAGGACCTGCTGGACGGCGCCCGGCGCCTCGACGCCCTCGGCATCGGCCTCGGCATGCTCTGCCAGAACTACACCGGCAAGCGCCTGGTGCGCCTGGCCGGCGAAGGCTGCCGGGTGCGGCTGCTCTTCCTCAACCCGGCGAGCAGCGCGGTGCGCCGCCGCGAACGCGAACTCGGCCTCGGCCGAAGCGAGTTGTCGCGCTCCATCGAGATGAACATCATGCACGTGCGGCGGGTGCGGGCCCGGCTGCGGGACCAGGGAGGCTTCGAGATCCGGGTCTTCGACGAAACCCCGCGCTTCACCGCCTACCTGGTCGAGGGCCCCCGCACGGCCGGCCAGGCGGGCGGCCGCCGGCAGGGCCGCGACCTCGGCGTCATCCAGCCCTACCTGCGCCGCGCCCGCGGCATGGAGTCCCCGGCCCTGGTGCTGCGCGGCGGCGCCGGCCAGCAGCCCGGCGGCACCGAGGCGGGACTGCTGGAGGTCTACCGCGAGGAGTTCGAGGGCGTCTGGGCCGACTCCCGGCCGGTGTCCTGACGAAAACGGCTGGTCGGAGCGGCGGCGCGGCTGCCAGACTGCGGGCCGTGAACAACGCCCCCGACTGGAGCCTGCGCCCCGCCGCGCCCGAGGACCTCGAACCCGTCACGGACCTCAAGGCCCAGGTCATGCGCGCCGACCTGGAACGCCTCGGCCGCTGGGACCCGGCCCGCTCCCGGGAGCGGGTGAGGGCGTCCTTCTCGACCAGGTACACCTCCGTACTCCTGGTGGACCGGGCCTTCGCCGGCTGCGTCACCGTCCGCCCCGACGAGCGGGGCGGACGCCACCTGGAGCTGTTCTACCTGGCCCCGCACCTCCAGGGGCGGGGCCTGGGCACCGCCGTGCTGCGCCACCTCCTCGCCGAGGCCGACGCCGCCGGAGAACCGTTCCGCCTCATCGTCCTCCGCGGCAGCGCCGCCCAGCGGCTGTACGAACGCCACGGCTTCACCGTCGTCCACGAGGATCCGGTCGACGTCTTCCTGTACCGCCCCGTCGGCGGGGCCGAGGTCCGCGCCGAAGTCCGCGCCGGAGCACGGCGGCTGACGGCATAACGATTCCCCCAAACCGCCTGGTCGGGGCCGTGGCCCCCGTGGTAGGTGTGGCTGCTGTGAAGATCACGGGGGAGAACGGGGCCGTCCTGCGCCTCGACGACGTACACCGCACCTACGGAACCGGCCCGGAGGCCGTACGGGCGCTCAGGGGGGTGGACGTCGAGTTCGCCCGCGGCGGCTTCACCGCCGTCATGGGCCCCTCCGGCTCCGGCAAGAGCACCCTGCTGCAGTGCTGCGCCGGCCTCGACCGGCCCGACAGCGGCCGGGTCACCCTGGACGGGGCCGACCTCGGCGCGCTGGGCGAGACCGAGCTCACCGTGCTGCGCCGCCAGCGGATCGGCTTCGTCTTCCAGGCCTTCAACCTGGTCGGCTCGCTCACCGCCGAACAGAACGTCGGCCTGCCGCTGCGGCTGGCCGGCCGCCGCCCCGACCCCGCGCAGGTCCGCCGGGCACTCGCCCAGGTCGGCCTCGGCGAGCGCGCCGGACACCTGCCCTCCCAGCTATCCGGCGGCCAGCAGCAGCGCGTCGCGATCGCCCGCGCGCTGATCACCCGGCCGCGCATGCTGTTCGCTGACGAACCGACCGGCGCCCTCGACTCCGCCAGCAGCCGCGACGTCCTCGCCCTGCTGCGCGACCTCGTCGACCAGGAGGGCCAGAGCACCGTCATGGTCACCCACGACCCGGTCGCCGCCGCCTACGCCGACCGCGTGCTCTTCCTCGCCGACGGCCGGATCGTCGACGACCTGCCCCACCCCACCGCCCAGCACGTCGCCGAGCGGATGACCGCCCTGGAGACGGCGGCATGACCTCGATCACCACCCTGCTGCCGGTCGCCACCGCGAGCCTGCGGCGGCGCAAGTCCGCCTTCGCCGGCTCCTACGTCGCCCTCACCCTCGGCGTCCTGCTCGTCGCCACCACCGGCAGCCTGCTCCACGACACCGCCGGCGACGACTCCCCGCTCGGCGCGCCCTCCCTGCACAAGGTGCTCCAGTTCACCGCCGCGATGGCCGCCTTCGTCGCCGTCTTCGTCGTCGCCGGGACCTTCGCCTTCGCCGTCGCCCAGCGCCGCCAGGAGATCGCGATGCTGCGCGCCGTCGGCGCCACGCCCCGGCAGATCGTCTGGCTGATCACCGGCGAGGCCGCCGTCGTCGCCCTCGCCGCCGCCGTCAGCGGCTGCCTGCTCTCGCTGCCCGGCGCACCCGCGCTCGCCGCCTGGCTGGTCGCTCGCGGCGCCGCCCCCGACGGATTCACCGCGCACCCCGCCGCCGGGCCGATGCTGCTCGCCGCCGCCGTCGGCCTCCTCGTCGCCCTGCTCGGCGCCGTCACCGCCGCCCTGCGGGCCGGCCGGGTGCGCGCCGTCGAGGCGCTCGGCGACGCCGCCGCCGACCGCGCGGCCATGACCCCGCTGCGCTGGACCTGCGCGCTGCTCGGCCTCACCGCCCTGGCCGGCACCGTCGGCTACTACCTGGCCGCGCCCACCATGGCCCCCGCCCCCGGCGACCAGCCCGACGACCCGCAACTCGCCTCCCAGTGGGTGCTCGGCGCCGACCTGCTCGCCGTCACCGCGCTCGCCCTGTTCGCACCGGCCGTCGTACCGCCGCTGCTGCGACTGCTCAGCGTCCCGCTCGCCCGGGCCGTCGCCGCCGCCCCGCTGCTCGCCCGGCAGAACGCCCTCACCGCCGTGCGCCGCACCGTCTCCACCGCCACCCCGGCCTTCCTCGCCATCGCGCTCACCGGCACCGTGGTCGGCTCCACCGCCGCCTTCGCCGACGCCATGACCGCCCAGAACCGGGCCCTCGCCGCCGCCGCGTACGTGCTGCGCCCCGGCGGCGCCCCACTGCCCGCCGACGCCGCCCACCGGCTCACCGCCGCCCGCCCCGGACTGCACGCCACCGCCACCACCGCCACCGTGGTCACCGGCCTCGGCGCCGCCGCCCCCGCCTTCGACGACCACGGCGAGGACTCGCCCGCGAGCGCGCCCTCCGCCGCCACCGTCGTCGACGGCGACCTCGCCACCGCCTGGACACTGCCCGCCGTCGACGGCAGCGCCGCCGACCTGCGCGGCGCCACCCTCGCCGCCTCCACCGACCAGGTCCGCGGCCACGGCTGGAAACTCGGCGACCAGGTCAACCTGCGCCTCGCCGACGGCACCGTCACCAGCCTGCGGCTCGCCCTCGTCTACCGCACCCAGCTCGGCCTGGACGAGATCCTGCTCAGCGGCGACGCCGTCGCCGGCCACCTGGCCGGCGCCCGCCCCGCCGCCGTCCACCTCGACGCCGAACCGGCCGACCGGCTCGGCGGCACCCTCACCGACGCCCACCACCCCGGGCCCGACCCCGGCGCCCACTACGCCTGGATCGCCACCACCACGATCCTCGGGCCCGCCCTGCTCTACGCGCTGATCGCGATCGTCAACACCATGGTGATGAGCACCGCCGACCGCCGGCGCGACTTCGGCGTACTGCGGCTGGCCGGGACGGTGCGCCGCCAGGTCACGTGGATGGTCGCGCTGGAGGCCGTCCTGGTCGTCGCCACCGCCGCCCTGCTCGCCCTCGCCGTCACCGCGCTCACCCAGTACGGCACCACCGCCCTGCTCAACCACCGCATCCTGGCCGGCCGGGCCACCGTCGCCCTGCGACTGCCCTGGGCACCGCTCGGCGCCGGCACGGCCCTGTGCCTGCTGCTCGCCGTCGCCTCCAGCGTCCTCCCCAGCCGGCTCGCCCTCGCCACCCCGCCCCGCTAGCCCACCCCGCTGGCTCACCCCGGCCGCCCCGGTCGCACCCCGCGACCGGGGCGGGCGGCATGACGGGCTCTCAGCACTCCCACGGGTTCGGCACGGCCGCGCCGGGCGGCTCGACGTCACCGCCGGACGCCCGTCCCGGCGCTCTTCGCGCCGGCCGCGAACGGTGCGGCATCGGGCCGAGGAGGGGGCACGGGCAGGACCGGGGCACCGCTCGGGGGCGGCCCCTTCGTCCGCGCCCGGGGCCCGGGCGGGCCCGTGACCGGGCTCCCCGCGGGCCGGGTTGTCGGTGGGCCGGGTGATGATAGGGGCTGTTTCGAGAGGCAGGACGGAAGGACACACCTGATGAGCTGGTGGCAGCAGCCACTGGTCGGCTTCGACCTGGAGACCACGGGCACCGACCCGGCCGTGGACCGCATCGTCACGGCCGCACTCGTGGACACCGTCGGGGCCGCCCGGGTGGGCGCCGCGCACTGGCTGCTCGACCCCGGGGTGCCGATACCCGCCGAGGCGGCGGCGATCCACGGGATCGGCGACGAGGTGGCGCGGAGCAAGGGCAGGCCCGCGAAGGAGGCGGTGGAGGAGATAGCCGCCGCGCTGTGCGAGCGGATCGCCGCCGGGCGGCCGGTGGTGGCGTTCAACGCGCCGTTCGACCTGTCGCTGCTCGACGCCGAGCTGCGCCGGCACGGGCTGGCGACGCTCGCCGAGCGCCTGGGCGGGCCGGTCGGGCCGGTGCTGGACGCTCTGGTGATCGACCGGGCCGTGGACAAGTACCGCAAGGGCTCGCGCACCCTGCAGCGGGTCTGCGAGCTGTACGGGGTGGAGCTGACGGACGCCCACGAGGCGGGCAGCGACGCGCTCGCCGCCGTCCGGGTCGCCGTCGCGCTGGCCGGGCGCTACCCGGCCGAGGTGGGGGCGCTGGAGCCCGCCGAACTGCACCGCCGGCAGATCGACTGGTACCGGCAGTGGGCCGAGGGCCTCCAGGCCTGGCTGCGCCGCGGCAAGGACCCGCAGGCGGTGGTCGACCCGCGCTGGCCCGCCCGGTGACGGCCGTGCGGCCCGCGCGCCCCGCGGACCTGCCCGGCTTCCTCGCCCTCGCCGCCGAGGTCGAGCACTGGTTCGGCCCGATGGTCGCCGAGCCGGGGTTCCACCGCGCGGTGCGCGGCAGCATCGACGGGGGCCTGGCGACCGTCGCCGAGGACGGCGAGGGGCTGCTCGGCGGCCTGCTGTTCGGCGCCGCGGGCCCGGGGCCGTACCACCTGCACTGGCTGGTGGTGGCCGGGCGCGCCCGGGGCACCGGTGTCGGCCGGGAGCTGGTCGAGGACGTGCTGCGCCGTCATGTCCGGGGCCCGGCCACCGTCGAGGTGGTGACCTTCGGCCCGGACCACCCGGGCGCGGTGGCGAGCGGCGCCCGGGTCTTCTACGAGCGGCTGGGTTTCACCCCGGCCGAGGCCGCCGCCCCGGGTCCGGAGGGCGGCTCCCGGCAGGTCTACCGGCTGCGCGTGCCCTGACGCGCCCGGACGGCCGCGGTGCGGGAGCCGTCCGTGCGGGAACCGTCCGGGGTACGGGAGCCGGCCGCGGTACGGGAACCGGGGACGCGGGGGAGAACCGGGGGAAACTCCGGAGCGCTCCGGCCGGAGCCGAGGCCCCGACGGCCCTGGCCCTACGCGGCCGGGAAGTCGAAGGTGTAGCCCTGGGCGACCAGCCAGGGCAGCAGCTGCTTGAGCGCGGCCACGGTCTGGCTGCGGTCGCCGCCGCCGTCGTGCATCAGGATCACGCCGCCGGGCCTGAGCTGCTTCTGCACGGCCGAGACGATGGCCGGCGTGCCCGGACGCGCCCAGTCGCGCGGGTCGACGGACCAGCCGAGGGAGGACATCCCGAGGCTCGCGGTGATGTGCTCGTTGTCGGCGTTGAAGCCGCCGCCCGGGGCGCGGAACCAGCCGACCCCGGTGCCGGGGCCGCCGGCCTGGACGATCATGTTCCGGGCGTCGGTGATCTCGGCCACGGCCTTGTCGTGCGGGAGCTTGGCGAACGGCTGCGGGTGGTGGACGCTGTGGTCGCAGAGCCGGTGCCCGGCGGCCAGGACGCGCTTGACCATGGCGGGGTTGGCGGCGGCGTTCTGGCCGATCTGGCAGAAGGTGGCCTTGACGTGGTACTGGGCCAGCAGGTCGAGGATCTGGCCGGTGGCCGGGCCGGGGCCGTCGTCGAAGGTGAGCGCCACGGTGCGGCCGCCGGAGGCGGTGGAGCCGATCACGGTGCCCGCGCCGGTGTGCGAGGACGGTGCGGCGGTCGAGGACGGCGCGGCGGGCGAGGTGGCCGGTGGGGCCTGGGTGGCCGGAGCGGTGGATGTGATGGGCGTGGTGGGAGCGGTCGGCACGGTGGAGACGGGGGAGCCCGTGGCCGCGGTCGGCCTCGGCTTCGCCGGCACCGCCGGTGCGGGGGCGGCCGGTTCGGTGGCGGCCGGGGAGCCCGCGCCCGGTGGCACGGCGTCCGCTCCGGGCGCCGGTGCGACGGTGGCCGCCGCCGTCCCGCCCGGTTCGGTGGCGGCCGGCGACTGCGTCCCGGACGGCGCCGCCGCGCTCGGCGGCCGGAGCGCCCCGCTGGCGGTCCCGCACGCGGCCAGCCCCAGGGCGGCGGCCACCGCGACGCAGCCCGCGAGCAGCCGGCGCCTGGATCGGGACGGTCGGGTCGGGGCGGAGGGGCGGCGGGCGGTCCGGTGCATGGCGGCGGCTCCTGAGGTGCGAGTGCGGTGCCGATCTCTCGGGTCAGGACGACTGTCCGACAGGACGCCGATCGTACGTTCCGCGGTTGCGGACCGGACCGACCCGCCGTAAGAGTCTTCTCACACTCGCCCCGCTGGCGGCCCCGCCGCTCCACGGGTAACGGGGAGGGCCGTCAGAAGGGGTACCAGCGCACCTCGGTGGCCCCGTCCCGCAGCGAGTCGACCCGGCGCCGGAACTCCTTCAGCGCGGCCGGGTTGCTGGCCGCCTGCTGCGCCACCCAGGAGGCGCTGGCGGTCTCCCGGGCGCCGCGCAGCACCGTGAAGCCGGGCCACTCGCGCACGTCCCAGCCGTACGCCCCGGTGAACGCGCGGTACTCCTCGACGGGCACGCCGTAGCGGTCCTGGCTGAGGGCGAGGACCACCAGGTCGTGCTCGCGCAGGTCGTTCGCCATGAACTCCAGGTCGAGCAGCACCGGCCCGTCCGGGCCGATGTGGAGGTTGCGCGGCAGCGCGTCGCCGTGGATCACCCCGGGGTGCAGCTGCGGGACGAGGTCGGGCAGGGCGGCCGCGAAGGCGTCCCGGCGGTGGCGCAGGAAGGCGACGTCCACCGGGTCGACGTGGCCCTCGGCGGAGGCCAGCCAGCGCTCGACCGGGGCCAGCAGGTCGCGCCGGCCGAGGGTGAAGGGCGGCAGCGGCAGCTGGTGCAGGGCGTGCAGCAGCGGGGCGAGGTCGACCGGGCGGGCGGGCCGGACGGCGGGCGCGAGCCGGTGCCAGAAGGTGACCGGGTGGCCGTCGGCCAGCTGCGGCTCGGGCGCCACCGCGTCGTACGGGCGGACCACCGGGACGTCCTGGCCGGCCAGCCAGTGGGCCAGGGCCAGTTCGCGGTGGGCGCGGTCGTACAGCTCGGGGCCGCGGCCGACCTTGGCGACCACGGCCGGGTCGCCGAGGTCGAAGACGGCGTTCTCGCCGAGCGCGAGCAGCGTGGCCCCGTCGGGGGCGGCCAGCCCGGCCGACTCGCAGGCCCGGGCGAGCAGCAGCCGGGCGCGGCCCTCGTCGAAGGGGATCATGACTGGGTTTCCGTTCCGCCGACGTTCATCCGGGGAACCCCGGACGGTGATCATCATGACGCAAGGACGCCGGGCCCCGCGCGCTGCGGAGCCCGGCGTCGGGCGGGTCGGAGGGGGCTCCGACGGGTCTCGGAGGGGTTCTCGGAGGGGTCGGGACGCCGGGGCTCCGAGGTTGCCGGGGGTGCCGGGGGAGGCTCAGACCTCGGCCCGGTGGCGCGCCCCCTGCGCCGGGGCGGCCGGCGGCCCGTGCGGGGCCGGGTCGGTGCCGGGCGGCGGGACGGACTCGCCGTGCGAGAGGTCCGGCAGCCAGTTCAGCCAGCGCGGCAGGTACCAGTTGCGCTCGCCGAGCAGGGTCATCACCGAGGGCAGCAGCACCGCGCGGATCACCGTGGCGTCGATCAGCACCGCGACCGCCAGGCCCACGCCCATCTGCTTCATCACCTGCATGGACAGCGAGCCGAAGACCGAGAACACCGCCACCATGATCACCGCGGCGCTGGTGACCACCCCGGCCGTGGAGCGGATGCCGTGGGCGATCGCGTCCCGGGTCGGCAGGCCGCGGTCGTGGCCCTCCTTGATCCGGGAGACCACGAAGACGTGGTAGTCCATCGAGAGTCCGAAGAGGATCACGAAGAGGAACAGCGGCACCCAGGACTCCACCGCGCCGACCCCGGCGGTGCCCAGCAGCGAGGCGCCCATGCCGTGCTGGAACACCAGCGTCAGCACCCCGTACGCGGCGCCCACCGAGAGCAGGTTGAGCACCACGGCGGTGAGGGCGACGACCGGGGAGCGGAACGAGGTGAGCATCAGCAGGAAGGCGAGGACCACCACGAAGCCGAGGACCAGCGGCATCGAGCCGGTCATCTTCCGGTTGAAGTCGTACGAGGCGGCGGTCTGGCCGGTGACCGGGGCCTCGGTGCCGGGCACCGCGAGCACGGTGGCGGGCACCAGGTCCTCGCGCAGGCTCCGCAGGGCTTCGTTGCTGGTGGCGTCGTTGCCGGTGCCGTTGAGCGGGATGTCGACGGTGGCCACGTTCTTGTCGGGGTGCACCGTGACCTCCACCGGGCCGTGCATCCGTCCGCCGGCCAGCGCCCTGGCCCTGAGCTCGGCGATCGCGGCGGTCATCGCGGGGGAGTCGATGTCGGCGGCCCTGATCACCACGGTGGCGGGGGCGGGGCTGCCCGGGAAGGCGGCCTCGATCTTCTGCGAGGCGGCGACCAGGGCGTTGCCCGCGGGCAGCTGCTGCTGGAAGGTCAGCTTGGCGGTGTGCATGGTGAGCAGCGGTGCGGCCACGGCCAGCAGGAAGGCGCCGGCGAGGACGGTGGCGGCCAGCGGGTGGCGCAGCACCGGGGTCAGCACCGCGTTCCAGAACCGTCCGCCGCTCCGGTCCCCGGCGGCCGGGCGGCGCGGCCTGGCGAGGAACGGCACCCGGCCCTTCTCGACCCGGTCGCCGAGCATCGACAGCAGTGCGGGCAGCACGGTGAGCGAGCCGAGCACGGCGGTGATCACGACCACGATGGTGGCGAAGGCCATCGCCTTGAAGGTGGCGATCCCGGTGAGGAACATGCCGGCCATGGCGACCACCACGGTGACGCCGGAGACCAGTACGGTCCGGCCGCTGGTGGCGGCGGCCACGGCCAGCGCGGTGGCGGCGTCGCGTCCGGCGGCCCGCTCCTCGCGCTCGCGGCGCAGGTAGAAGAGGCAGTAGTCGACGCCGACGGCGAGGCCGACCAGCAGCATCACCGAGGAGGCGTCGCCGCTGGTGTGCAGGAACCCGCTGCTGAGGGCGACCAGCCCGGCGGCGGCGACGAAGGCGGTGAGCGCGAGCACCACCGGCAGCACGGCGGCGACCAGCGCGCCGAAGGCGATCAGCAGGATGCCGAGGGCGAGCGGCACGGCCGTCCACTCGGCGCGGGCGAAGTCGTTCGTGAGCTGGTCCTGCATCCACTTGTCGGAGCTGGCGTCGCCGAGCTGGACCACGGTGAGGTCGGGGTGCTGCCGCTGCACGCCGGCCACCGCGTCCAGCACCGGCTGGACGTGGTCCGGCGCCTGCTCGCGGTCGCCCTTGAGCGTCAGCGTCACGAGCGCGGAGTGGCCGTCCGCGGAGACCGCCCGGGTGTCGTACGGCGAGCGGACCTCGGCGGCCTTTCCGGTGCCGTTCACCGCGGCGACCACCTGGCCGACGGCGGCGCGGAACTCCGGGTCGTCGGCGTTGCGGGTGGTGCTCTGGACCAGGACGGTCTCGCCCGCCGGGCTCTGCAGCCCGGCCTCGTCGAGGATCCGCGCGGCCCGGGAGACCTGTCCGGGGATCGACTCGGCCTCGGTCACCTTGGTGCTGCCGTGCGCGGTGCCGAGCGCGGCGGCCAGGACGACGAAGAGCAGCCAGCCGAACACGGCGGTCTTGCGGTGCCGGGCGCTCCAGGCGCCCATGGCGGCCGCCGGGCCGAGTCTGGACTTCACGGGCTTCACGGTGGGTCTTCCCCCCTGGGAGAGCGGCGGTGGTCGCCGGACGGGAGCGGCGGCGGCCCTGGGTCGGGGGAGCCGCCGGTCGCGGTGCGCCGGCTGCTGTCCGGCGTCCCGATCGACAGTAGGGAAGCGGGGGTTGACGGGTAATCCGGCTGGCGGGTGGCCCTCTCCTGGTGTTCTCCTCGGGTCCGGGGTGGGGTTTTCCCTACCCCCGGACCCCGAGATCTCCTCCTGGGGGGTAGGGGATGCGCCTCCACCCTGAGGGGGAGAAGACTCCACCCGGAGCACGAGGTCTACAGGGCTGCGGGCGGGGGAAACTGGGGCGGGGCCGCTTCGGGGCGGCCTACGGGGGTTGAAGCACACGGGGGCTCCTTGCCGGGCGGCAAGCAAGTGCTCGTAGGATGATGCCCCAGATTCACTTACCTGCCGACCGGCAAGGGAGTGCCCGCCGGGCATTCCCCGAGCCGGTCCTGCCGTCGCCCAGCGTCCCGTCCCCCAAGGGCTGCGGTGAACCATGCCCAGGAGGCATCACGAGCATGTTCCACCGACTTGGACAATTCGTCGTTCGCCGTGCGTGGTGGGTGATCGCCGCATGGATCGTCGCGATGGTCGCCATCGTCGCGACGGCGCCGAAGATCACCGCGCAGACGGACGAGGCGTCGTTCCTCCCCAAGCACTACGAGTCGATCCAGGCCGCCGCGCTCCAGGAACAGGCGTTCCCGGCCAGCTTCACGCCGTCCGCGCTGGCACTCTTCGAGCGCAACGACGGCGGTGCGCTGAACGAGGGCGACAAGGCCGCGATGGCCAAGATCGTCCAGGGCCTCACGGACAAGAAGATCGAGGCGGTCGAGAAGATCATCCCGGTCGGCGAGCAGACCACGTCCAAGGACGGCAAGTACGCGCTCGCGCCGATAGCCATCGACAAGACCAAGCAGCAGGACCCCAAGGCGTTCGGCGACGTCGCCAAGCACCTCCGCGAGGAGGGCAAGGCACTCAGCGCGGGCACCGACGTCAAGTTCCAGCTCGGTGGCGCCGCCGCCCAGTCGCTGGACCAGCAGGACGCCTCCGGCTCGGCCGACGCCCTCATCGGACTGGCGACGATCGTCCTGGTCGCGATCATCGTCGGGATCATCTTCCGCAGCATCCTGGCCGGCCTGCTGCCGCTCCTGGTCTCGCTCGTGGTCGCCATGCCGACCTCCAACGGCCTGATCAACTACGCCACCAAGGCCTTCGGCCTCGAAAGCACCCCGATACTCTCGGCGATCCTGATCGTCGTCGTGCTCGGCGTCGGCACCGACTACTTCCTCTTCCTGGCGTTCCGCTACCGCGAGCGGCTGCGGGCCGGTGACGACCGCAAGGAGGCCGTGGCCAACGCGGTCGGGCGGGTCGGCGAGGCGATCGCCTCCGCCGCCGGCGCGGTCACCGTCGCCTTCGCCGTGCTGATCCTCTCCAGCCTGGGCATGTTCAAGGCCCTCGGCCCCGCCCTGGCCATCGCCGTCGTGGTCACCGCCTTCGCCTCGCTCACCCTGGCCCCGGCCCTGCTCGCGGTCATCCCGGCCCGTGCCGTGTTCTGGCCGGGCAAGAAGTGGATGCGGGAGCCGAACGACGCGCGCTTCGCCGCGCTCGGCCGGATGATGCAGAAGCGCCCGGCGGTGGTCGCGCTCGCCTCCGGCGGCGTGCTGCTGGCGCTGTCCGTCGGCGCCCTGGGCTACAACGGCACCTTCGACCTCGCGGGCAGCTCCATGCCCAAGGAGAAGGAGTCGATGGTCGTTCAGGACAAGATGATCCACGGCTTCTCCGCCGGTGCGGCCGACCCGACCCACGTCTTCCTCACCAGCACCAGCGGCGCCAAGCTCGACCCGGGCGCGTTCGACTCCTACGCCGCCAAGCTCGGCGAGGTCTCCGGAGTGGCCCAGGCCGCGCCGAAGCCCCAGCTCAGCGCGGACGGCGCGACGGCCGACTTCACCGTCATGCTGAAGGACAAGCCGGACAGCAACGAGGCGATCGCGACCCTCACCCGGCTCCGGGAGGCCGCGCACGGCCAGGTGCCGGCCGGGACCGAGGCGAAGGTCGGCGGCCTGACCGCCATCTACAAGGACATCAACCTCGCGATGACCCACGACTACAAGTTGGTCTTCCCGATCGCGGGTCTGCTGATCCTGCTCATCCTCGGCCTGCAGCTGCGCAGCGTCGTCGCCCCCTGGTACCTGATGGCCTCGGTCGGCCTGGGCTTCACCGCCACCCTCGGCGCCACCACGCTGCTCTTCCAGAACCTCGGCGGCGAGACCGGCCTGATGTTCATGCTGCCGATCCTCATCTACCTCTTCGTGGTGGCGATCGGCACCGACTACAACATCCTGATCATCGCCCGCCTCCGCGAGGAGGCCCGCGAGGGCCGCAACCCGCGTGAGGCCGCGCGCGAGGCGCTGCGCCACGGCGGCCCGACCGTCGCGGCAGCCGGCTTCATCCTGGCCGCGTCCTTCGCGACCTTCATGCTCGCGGGCAACATCTTCATGCTGGAGTTCGGCTTCGCGATGGCCTTCGGCATCATCCTGGCCGCCTTCGTGATGGCGATGTTCTTCACCCCGGCGCTCACCGCGCTGATCGGCAACAAGGCCTGGTGGCCCGGCCACGGCGCCGACCCCGGCCACGGTCACGGCCACGGCGAGGGCCCGGCCCCGCTGCCCGGCACGCACGGCATGCCGGAGCCGGCCGGCCGGCACTGACCCGACCGGTCGGCCCTGGTCCGACCGGGTCCGCGAGGACAGGCGGCGTCCCGCTTCGGCGGGGCGCCGCTGCCCCTTTGCCGGAGCCGCCAAACGTGATCTCCGAGGCGGAAAATCCCCGGTCACGCCCGGTTCCACCGTGCTACAGTCGATGCAGTTGCAGTTTTGGTTCCCATGAACGTGGTGTGCGCCTGCTGGTTCCAACCGACAGGCGCATTTGTTTTGTCCGGTGTTTCAGTCTCCGGATGGGGATCGCGGCTACTTGGGGATCCACGAGGTGTGGGTCCCTGATGCCCCAGTTAGAGGAGACGGTTATGGCTACCGGCACCGTGAAGTGGTTCAACAGCGAAAAGGGCTTCGGCTTCATCGAGCAGGATGGTGGCGGCGCCGACGTGTTCGCCCACTACTCGAACATCCAGGCTCAGGGCTTCCGTGAGCTGTTCGAGGGCCAGAAGGTCGAGTTCGACGTCACCCAGGGCCAGAAGGGCCCGCAGGCCGAGAACATCCAGATCATCGGCTGACGTCAGCTCCACGCTGACTCGCGATCATCGCGAAGCGGGGGCCCGCACCGCACGGTGCGGGCCCCCCC
>NZ_JBHXTL010000094.1:0-6547 GCF_042677365.1 Kitasatospora sp. NPDC127116 | reverse complement strand
AATATATCGGGCTTACTACCCCCCCCCCTTGACCGCCTACCTCCGCGAGGGGGGGCCCCCCCCCGCCGGGGGCGCCCCCCCGCTCATGCCGCCGTACGGCCGGGGCGGCACACGCAAATCTCCGACGGCCGACCAGCCCGCAGCCCGGGCTGCCGACCGACCGACGGAGCTCCCGTGACCACCCCTGCCCGCCCGCCGCGCGACCGCGGCCCCCGCACCACCGACCAGGCCCGCCGCACCGCCGGCGGCGACCGCCCGCGCAAGCCGCGCAACCGCGCCGGCGCCCCCAAGCAGGGCCGCCCCGCCGCCGTGCCCGAGGCCACCGAGTTCACCGTGGTCCAGGGCACCCCGCCCCGGCCCCCGGCGGCCTCCTTCGCCGAGCTGGAACTGCCCAGGGCGATCCTCTCCGCGCTCACCCGCGAGGGCGTCACCGAGCCCTTCCCGATCCAGGCCGCCACGCTGCCCGACTCGATCGCCGGGCGCGACGTACTCGGCCGCGGCCGCACCGGCTCCGGCAAAACCCTGGCCTTCGGCCTGCCGCTGCTCGCCCGCACCGCCGGGCGCCGTGCCGACGCCCGGCACCCGCTGGCACTCGTGCTGGTGCCCACCCGCGAGCTGGCGCAGCAGGTCACCGAGGCGCTCACCCCGTACGCCACCGCCGTCAACCTGCGGATCACCACCGTCGTCGGCGGCATGTCGATCAACCGGCAGGCCAACGCGGTGCGCCGCGGCACCGAGGTGCTGGTGGCCACCCCGGGCCGGCTGGACGACCTGATCGGGCGCGGTGACGTCAATCTCTCCGACGTCGCGATCACGGTCCTCGACGAGGCCGACCAGATGGCCGACATGGGCTTCCTGCCGCAGGTCAGCAAGCTGCTGGAGCAGGTCGCCGAGGGCGGGCAGCGGATGCTGTTCTCCGCCACCCTGGACCGCAACGTCGACCGGCTGGTCAAGCGCTTCCTCGCCGACCCGGTGACCCACTCGGTCGACCCCTCGGCCGGCGCGGTCAGCACCATGGACCACCACGTCCTCCAGCTGGAGCAGACCGACAAGGTCTCCGCCACCGCGCACATCGCCTCCCGCGACGGCCGCGTGATCATGTTCGTGCACACCAAGCACGGCGCCGACCGGCTGGCCAAGCAGCTGCTCGCCAACGGCGTGAAGGCCGCCGCCCTGCACGGCGGCAAGTCCCAGCCGCAGCGCAACCGGGTCCTGGACCAGTTCCGGGACGGCCACGTCACCGCGCTGATCGCCACCAACGTCGCCGCCCGCGGCATCCACATCGACGGCCTGGACCTGGTCGTCAACGTGGACCCGCCGGTCGACCACAAGGACTACCTGCACCGCGGCGGCCGCACCGCCCGGGCCGGCGAGTCCGGGACGGTCGTCACCCTGGTGCTGCCCGAGCAGCGCCGCGAGGTCAACCGGCTGATGACGGTCGCCGGCATCCGCCCGACCGTCACCAAGATCCGCCCGGGCGACGCCGACCTGGCCCGGATCACCGGCGCCCGCACGCCCAGCGGCGTCGCGGTGACGCTGGCCGTACCGGTCGTCGCGGCCCAGGCCGGTGCCTCGGCCAAGGACGGCGCCGACAAGCCCGCCGGGGCCAAGTCCGGCGCCCCGCGCCGCCGCTCCGGCAAGCGCTCCGCGCTGCCCGCCGACGTCGACATGAACGGCAACCCGCGCCGCCCCCGCCCCAAGCAGCGCATGGGCGCCGCCGCCCAGGGCGACCGCCCGCAGGCGGCCGGCTTCATCGGCCGCTCCTCGGGCCGCGCCAAGCCCGGCAGCGGCTCCAAGTCCGGCTCCAACTACGGCACCGGCCGCCAGCGCCGCAAGACGGACTGACGCCCTTCCGCTCCGACGACGGCCCGGTTCCCCGGCAGGGGGAGCCGGGCCGTGCGCTGTCCGGTCGGCCCGGCGATCCGCCCGGGAACGTCCCCGCTTCCGCGGCCCGGCCCCTCGACGGCCCGGCCGTGCGGACCCGGCGAAACTGCCGCCCGGGACAACGTCCCTGCACAGCCCCATCGCACCCGGCAGCTGCCGGTGACCTGCCGGTTGACGGCCGACCGCGCACCCCCGAGTCTTTCACGCGGCCCACACATCCGACGCACCGTCACCGACGGGGCGTGGACGGTGAGTCGACGTGATTCCCCGATTCGGAAGGACGACCCTCCCATGCGCCGAACCTCCGCCCTGCTGACCACCGCCCTGCTCGCCGGGGCCGCCGCCGTGGTGGCACCGGCCACCGCCGCCCAGGCCGCCCCCGCCTGCGCCGCCTACACCTCCGCCTGGAACGCCATCGGCAGCTGTAGCGGCCTCGACCCGATGCAGACCTGGACCGTGACCGCCAACTGCCTCTACTGGAACTCCACCCACACCGTGCAGTTCTCCCGCCCCGCCATCGGCGGCCTGGGGATGGGCGACGGCACCGTGTCCGCCTCCTGCATGATCGGCGACTCCGTGATGTTCCCGCGCGTCGTCCTCGGCGCCGCGCCGCCGGCCGGCCCGACCGGCCAGATCACCGGCTACGTCAACAAGTGCGTCGACGTGCGGGGCGCCAACCTCGGCAACGGCACCGCCGTCCAGATCTACGACTGCAACGGCTCGGTCGCGCAGAAGTGGCGGATCGGCGTCGACGGCACGATCCGCGCGCTCGGCAAGTGCCTGGACGTGTCGGGCGGCAACACCGGCAACGGCACCAAGGTGCAGATCTGGGACTGCAACGGCAGTGGCGCCCAGCAGTGGCAGGCCCGGGCCGACGGCTCGCTGCTCAACCCGCAGTCCGGCCGCTGCCTGGACGACCTCGGCTTCGCCACCGAGAACGGCAACCAGCTCGGCATCTGGGACTGCAACGGCGCCGCCAACCAGAAGTGGAACCTCCCGGTCTGACGGCCGTCCCCGGTCCGCCGCTCCCGGTCCGCCGCTCCCGCGCCGTGCGGGGGCGGCGGACCGCTGTCCGCGCTACACCGGGGCCGGGGTCACCGCCGTTGCCGTTGCCGTTTCCGGGGCCGGTGCCAGGGTGCGCAGCCGCTCCTCGGTGCCGGCGTCGCGCGGCGACATCACGATCAGCTGCAGGCCCTCGGCGGCCAGCAGCACGTGCTGGTCGATCCGCAGCACGCCCACCCGCTCGTGCCGGATCACCTTCTCGGTGCCGGAGCGCTCCGCGACCTGGTGCTCGTCCAGCCAGCGGTCCGCCTCCGGGTACTCGCCGCGGACCTGCCGGATCATCCGGGCCAGCCGGCGCCCCACGGCCGTCGCCTCGCCGCCGCGTTCGGCATAGGCGGAGCGCAGCTGGGCCAGGAAGCGCCGGGCGTGCTCCTCCCAGTGCTCCACCCGGGCCCGGTGCACCGGGTTGCCGAACACCACCCAGGCCAGGTTGCACTCCTGCGGCGGGCGGCCGGTCAGGCCGAACAACGCGTCCGCGCCCGGGTTCCAGGCCCGGATGTCCCAGTTGGCGTCCATCACGAAGGACGGCGCCGGCCACTGCGCGCGCATCAGCCGCAGCAGCGGGGCCGGCACGTCCCCGGGCGCGGCCACCTCGCCGTCCAGCGGATGCCCGCCGGCCAGCCGGAACAGGTACGCCGTCTCCGCCCGGTCCAGCCGCAGCGTACGGGCGAGGCTCGCCAGCACCTCCGGCGACGGGTGGATGTCCCGCCCCTGCTCCAGCCACGTGTACCAGGTCACCCCCACCCCGGCGAGCAGCGCCAGCTCCTCGCGGCGCAGCCCCGGGGTGCGCCGCCGCACCCCGGGCGCCAGCCCGACCTCCTGCGGCGTCAGCCGCGCGCGGCGACTGCGCAGAAAGCTCGACAGCGCCGAGCGGCGCTCCCCGGTGTCGTCCACGTCCCTCACGTCCACCCCGTCCCCCGTCCTTCCCGGTAGTCCGACTACCAGTATTCCCACGCACTGCTGCGGGCCGGCCGATCGGGCGAGGCTTGACCGCGTCAACGACCGCACGTGCGAGGGAACGCCGATGAGCCACCGTCAGAACCGTACTGCCCGCCGGGCCCTGGCCGCCGTCGCCGCCGCGGCCGCCCTCCTCGGCACGGCCGGGGCGCTGCCCGCCGCGGCCGCCGCCTGCCCGGCACCCGCCGTGATCCAGGGCCGCGCGCCCGGCCTCGTCCCCGAGTCGGGCGACTGGGACGCCGCCCACCACCGCTTCCTGCTCGGATCGCTGCGGCACGGCACCGTCTCCGCCGTCGGCACCGACGCCGGCGTGCGCACCCTGGTGGACGACCCCGGCACCCTGATCGAGATCGCCGGCCTGCGGATCGACCCGGTCCACCGCCGCGTCCTGGTCACCAACCTCGACAACGGCATCGGCGAGCGCAGCACCCCCGCCACCCTGGGCAAGGTCGCCGGGATCGGCGCCTACGACCTGGACACCGGCCGGCGCCTCTTCTACACCGACCTCGCGGCGGTCGCCGCCGACGGCGCCGACCACCTGGCCAACGACATCGCGATCGGCCCCGACGGCACCGCGTACGTCACCGACTCCTTCGCCCCCGTCGTCTACCGGGTCGCCCCGGACGGCAGCGCCGCCGTTCTGCTGCGCGACCCGCGACTGGCCCCCGCCCCCGGCGCGTACGGCCTCAACGGCATCGTCCACCGGGACGGCCGGCTGATCCTCGGCAAGTGGGACGACGGCACCCTGTGGCAGGTCCCGCTGGGGAACCCGGCCGCGCTGCGGCGCGTCGAGGTGGCCGGCGGGCAGGCGCTGCTCCACCTGGACGGCCTGCTCGGCCGCCCGGACGGCTCGATCGCGGGCGTCACCAACGCCTTCTTCGGCGCGGGACGGGACGCCGAGGTCGAGTTGCGCTCCGAGGACCACTGGCGCACCGCCCGCCTCACCGCCGTCCGCCCCTCGGCCGACCCCACCCCCACCGCGGTGGTCGGCGGCCCGGCCGGCAGCCTCTACCAGCTCGCCGGCGGCCTCGGCGAGGCCAACGCCGGGCACCCGACGGACACCTTCACCCTGCGCCGGGTGTGACCCGGTCGCGTCCTCATGCGGATCGATGTTGGCGAGGTACAATGCTATGTACATCACCAACATCGATCGCCGGAGGTGCCGGATGTCCGTGACGCAGATCGACATCGATGAAGAGGCCCTGGAACGGGCGATGGCCGTCGCCGGAGTCCGGACCAAGAAGGACGCCGTCAATCTCGCGCTCCGCTTCTACGCCGAACAGCAGGAGCGCGCGGCACGTCTCACCAGGCATTTCGAGCGGGCCCAGCACTGGGAGGCCGTCGAGCGCGCCGAGCGGCTTCACCGGGCGGAGAAGGACGCTCGGTGATCTACCTCCTCGACACGTCCGCGCTGGTCCGGCTGCTGCGTGAACCCAAGCTCCAAGCCGTCTGGTTCGACGCGATCAGCGCGGGGTCGATCGCGTCGTGCTACCCGCAGCGCGCCGAATTCCTCTACACGGCGCGCGACGGCCGGGAGTACGACGAGATTGCCGAGATGTTCGCGGAGTTCTACCCGGACGTGTCGGTGCCCAAGAGCGCGGGACGCTGGATCGACACGGTGCAACGCCGGATGGCGCTCGCCGGGCAGCACCGCAGCGCATCCGCCGTGGACCTGGTGATCGCCGCGACGGCCGCGCACCACGGACTCACGGTCCTCCACGACGACGGGGACTACCGCACCGTGGCACGTCACGCCCCCGACCTCAGCGAGCACAGCGTGATGGAGCACGCCTGAGAGGTCTTCGCACTCAGGCAGTGAGGGCCGGGGCCGCCTCGGCGGCCCGCAGGGCCTCGTCGTGGCGCTGCAGGAGGAGGGCCGCCACCTCGGGGGACGGGCCGAGGACCGGGGCCAGCACATCCGCCCCGGCCTCCTCGGCGGCGGCCGCGATGCGGTCGGGGAGCAGGCCCGGAGCCAGCAGGTAGGGGGCGACGGCGGTGTGCTCGGAGCCCGCGGCGCGCAGCGCGGCGAGGGCGTCGGGAACACGCGGGCCCTCGGCGGAGGCGTACGCGACCTCGACGGCGGCCCAGCCCCGGGTACGGCGCCACTCGGCGGCGACCGCGCGGGTCGCGGCGTCGGCGGCCGGGGCCGAGGAGCCGGCCGCCGCCAGCACGACGCCGGTACGGGCCCGGACGGCGGGCGAGCCGAGCGCCGGAGCGGCCTCGGCGAGGCGGCGGTCCAGGGCGGCGAGCAGCAGGGGCGAGGGGCCGAGCACGTCCGCGACCGGCAGCCGGGAGCCGGCGGCGCGCAGCGCGGCCGGGATGTCGTGCTTGGCGTGGAACGCCCGGTTGAGCAGCAGCGGTACCGCCACCGCGTCCGCCAGCCGCCCGACCACCTGCGGGATCCGCGGCGCGCAGTGGTCCAGATAGGCGGTGGCGACCTCGATGCCGGGCCGCTGCGCCCGCACCTCCTCCACGAGCGCGGCCACCGTCGCGGCGTGGCGCGGGTCGCGGCTGCCGTGGGCGATCAGGAGGAGGGCGGGCATCAGCGGTGCCTCACTTGCTCGTGGTGAGGAGGCCGCGGTTGCGCAGGACGCGGCGTTCGACGGGGGTGAAGACGAGGAGTTCGATGGCGATGCCGACGAAG